>DDWD01000207.1 GCA_002345825.1 Bacteroidales bacterium UBA2295 | reverse complement strand
TTTCACCAGCTCCCCAGCCAGCTTGTACGTTGCCGATGGGTTAACATTATTATCCAAATCGCCGGTAACAATCATTAGGTTACCCTTCAGCTTGCTGGCATTGGTTACGTTCGATTGGTTGTGATACTGCGAATCGACAGGGAAACCCTGATAAAGCTCGGGCCACCAAACCTTCTCCATTCGGTGATCATGATCGGCTGCCGACGATACGCCCACCTTGTAAAAATCGGGGAAAAGAAGAAGTGCCCGCGTGGCATCGTAACCACCAGCCGAATGACCATAAATACCAACCCTTTCGGCATCGAGGTAAGAAAATTTCTCGGCCAACTTCTTTATTACATAAACATGGTCGGTTAGCCCATACCCTAACTTTGCATAGGAAACATCATGAAACTCTTTTGAGCGGTAAGCTGTGCCCCTACCATCGATATTAACCACAACAAAACCCAACTCGGCCAACGACAGATCCATATTGAGCACGCTACGCGCAAAGGTTTTGGGCGTACGGATGGTATGCGGTCCAGTGTAAGTACCATCAATTATTGGGTACTTTTTGGCTGGGTCGAAATTGGTGGGCTTTATTATCGTTCCATACAGCATAGTTTTGCCGTCATCGGCAAGCATACTAAACGGTTCTGCTGGTTTCCAACCCAACTCCAGCAGGTCGTCAATATCGGTTTGCTCAACCTCCATTACCACCTTGCCATTCTTAAGATTTCGTACTACAGCAATGTTCGGGTCTTTATGATTTGAGTAGTTATCGACAAAATATTTTTTATCGGGTGATATGCTAATATCATGCGTTGCCTCCTCGGGGGTTAGCAATTTCTGTCGCTTCCCATTGATATCAATTGAGTATAAGTATTTTTGATATGGGTCTCTGTTGGGATCGACACCACCCGCAGTAAACCAAATGGTTCCGGTCTTGCTATCGAAATGCTCAACGCCATAAACATAGTAATTACCCCTGGTGATTTGATTCTTGATTTCTCCGGTAGTCAGATTGTAACGATATAGATGGCTCCAGCCATCCTGTTCCGAGCGCCAGATGAACTCATCGTTCTTGTAATCTACCTCCAAGGTCTCTGTGTAGATATCGACAAATGTTTTGGGATAGCTCTCGGTTAAAACTGAGCGTGTACTGCCCGTTTCAAGATCAATCTCAAACAGTTCACGCGTTTTGTATCCTCTGTAGTACCTTACATGGTATGCCTTGGGATTATCTTTAAAGGTGTAAAAGTTTGTTCCCAGAAAAGCAGGATTAGCGGGTAAATCTACTTTAATGGGTTTTCTGTCATCCACATCGAAAAGATAGAAATCGACCATAGTAACCGCTGTGTCGCCCGCCAAGCTTCGCTCGTACGATACAATCTCGGACTGATACCCTTCAACATCTACTTTAAAAAGCTGAAGCCAGCGGGTGTTTCTTCGGTCGAACTTTGGAACGATTAGCTTTTGAGAATCGTCGCTCCAATAAACCTCAATCTGGTAATCGTTCTCTTCACCCTTACTATCGTTGCGGGTGAAATACCAGCTAAGGGTATGGCCATAACCATTTTCGGGGGTGCCGTTGCTAGTTAGCTGATGCTCCTGACCAGAACTCTTTTCGCGCAGATAGATATTACCATCGCTAATAAATGCAATCCATTTACCATTGGGCGACTGGGACTTCTTACCAGAGGGCTGATTACTGGCAATAACGCTAAGTACATTTTGGGAAGAATTATACTGCCACTGCTTTTCCTTGGCCCAAAATGTGAGTTGATCCCAACCAACTTGCTTAACCCTGCTTATTGGCAACTCGTAGGGCTCAATTTTTTCGCCAAGGCTATCGGACAGCAAAGATGCCAATGCTTCATGATTAAAAGCCAGTGTTTTCTGCTTTTTATCGGGATTTACCCGATAAAACTCCTTTCCCTTTCGTGTGCTAACTTTGTACACAAAAGTACTCTTGTTGGATTGCCATACTGGCGAAACCCAACTTCTGTAAATACTCTTATCCAGATTTTGACGCAGAAATTTCTCTGCACGTTGATAATCCTCCACGGTAACCTGACCTAAAGTAAATAGTGGAATTACCGTTAATGCGCTAACCAATAGTTTCTTAATATTCTTCATACTAGTCAGATTTTTAATAGTCAATCGATTTCTTCCTATCCACCTACAGTTGCCCGAATTCCATACCTAGCAAATATTTCAACTGCATCATCTAAAGTTGCTTTACTGGGCTCTGTCATGCGTTGATATTTGCAATTACTACCCAACTTGGCATATTTTGCCTCGGCAATATTATGATATGGTAAAAGGTTAACCACTTTTTTGGTGCCCGATAGTTTGGATATGAACTTTGCTGTTTGCTCAAAATTTTGCACGGTATCATTAACATCAGCAATAACAGGTATTCTTATTACGATATCTACTCCTGTATTGGCAATTGCCTTAAGGTTTTTATGAATCAACTTGTTATCAGCACCTACCCATTTTCTGTGCAACTCGTCATCCATCATCTTTAAATCGAATAGAAACAGATCGGTTCGTTTGGCTACCTCAAGAATTACTTCTGTTTTCACATTGCCGGCAGTATCAACCGCTGTATGAATTCCTCTTTCCCGGCACTCGTCAAGTAACTCAATAAGCATTTCGGAATGGATAAGCGGTTCTCCACCAGAGAACGTGACTCCCCCACCCGACTGGTCGAAAAAAGTTCGCTCTTTCTCGATGATGTCCATAATCTGAGAAACTGACATTACCCGACCAGATATCTCAATGGCTTTGGTTGGGCAAACCTCGGCGCATTTTCCGCATACCTGGCAAAGGTTAGCATCGGTTATCACACCTTCTGATGCTAAAAAAAGGGCATTGTGAGGACAAGCCGAAACACAAGCTCCACAGCCTATACACTTTGCCGGGCTATACATTTTTTCCGCTTTTGGCGATATGCTCTCGGGATTATGACACCAAGCGCAATGCAGGTTACAGCCTTTAAAAAAGATAACAATACGGATGCCTGGGCCATCGTTTATTGCGTATCGCTTTATGTCAAAAATTAAGCTGCTACTCATAATCAAAAGGCGTCGTTTTCGGTACGCTCAATAATCTCTTGCTGTAAATCGGCATTCATATCGTTAAAATAATCGCTATAGCCAGCCATACGAACCATCAAATCCTTATAGTCCTCGGGGCATTTTTGCGCGGCCAATAACGTGGCCGTATCAACAATGTTAAACTGTATATGATGGCCCCCAAGGGTAAAGTAGCTGCGGATAAGGTGTCCAAGCTTCTTAACATCTTCCTCTTTCCTGAGCAGACTCGGTAAAAATCGCTGGTTCAGCAATGTACCCCCCGACATACTTTGATCGATCTTGCTAAGCGATTTGATTACCGCTGATGGGCCGTGCGTGTCGGCACCATGCGAAGGCGATGTGCCATCGGATATGGCCTTGCTAGCCAAACGCCCGTTGGGCGTTGCACCCAACACCTTTCCAAAATACACGTGACAGGTGGTAGAGAGCATATTCATATGGTACTTACCTCCGGGCTTAATATTAGGTTTTCCGTCAATGGTCTCGAACAGATCATTATACACTTGAACTGCTATGGAATCGGCATAGTCGTCGTCGTTACCAAAGAAAGGGGTGCGATTAATTATAGTTTGACGCATAACCTCATCGCCCTCAAAATTTTTCTGTAATGCAGAAAGAATCTGATCCATAGAAAAATTCTGCTCTTCGTACACGTGTTTTTTCAGCGCAGCCAAGCTATCGGTAATAGTACCTAATCCACAGCACTGAATGTAGCTGGTGTTATAGCGAGGGCCTCCATCGTAGTAGTCGCGCCCCTTGCTTATGCAATCGTCAATAACTACCGACAGGAACGGCGCTGGAGCGTACTTTGCAAACATACGGTCGATATAGTTACTAACCCGCATTTTCTGATCGACAATATAACGTAGCTGCTTAACAAAAGCGCTGTACAGCTCATCAAACGATTTAAAATCCTGCGGATTACCAGTTTTAATGCTTACCCTTTTGCCTGTTAATGGGTCGATGCCATTATTTAGAGTCACCTCAAGAATTTTGGGAACGTTTAAGTAGCCTGTAAGCAGATATGCTTCCTTACCAAAGGCTCCAACCTCAATGCAACCGCTACAGCCACCCTCACGGGCATCCTGCAAATCCTTTCCTTGGCGTAGCATCTCAACGATATAAACATCGGGGTTAAACACCGATGGGAAACCGTGACCCTGCCGAATTACCCGAGTTGCAGCATGCAGAAACTTGTCGGGTGTTTTAGAACTAATGTGCACCGAGTTACCGGGTTGTAGGATATGTAACTCCTCGGCCACCTCGAGCATAACATATGACAGTTCGCTTGTTCCATCGGAGCCATTTGGCTTTACACCACCTAGGTTGATGTTAGTAAAATCGTTGTACGTTCCGCTTTCGCGGGCTGTGATTCCTACCTTTGGAGGTGCAGGATGGTTGTTCACCTTTATCCAAAAACACGATATCAACTCTTTAGCCTCATCGCGTGTAATAGTACCTTGGGCAATTTCCTGCTCGTAAAATGGTGTTAGGTGCTGATCGAAATGGCCTGGATTCATGGCATCCCAGCCATTAAGTTCGGTTATGGTTCCCAGATGAACAAACCAATACATCTGAATGGCTTCCCATAAATTGCGGGGAGCATGAGCAGGAACCCAACGGCACACCTCGGCAATGCGTTGTAACTCTTTTACTCTCTGTGGATTTTTTTCTCGCGATGCAAACTGCTCTGCCAGCTCAGCATGGCGCTCAGCAAATACAATTA
>DDWD01000080.1:8515-17346 GCA_002345825.1 Bacteroidales bacterium UBA2295 | reverse complement strand
CGGGGCGCATTGGCCACCATCTCGTTGGTAATTCCAGTTAGGCGAGTGATGTTTGGGGGGATATAACATTCGGGATTAATAAGCGAGGTAAACTCATCCACAACCTCTTTGCCATCGAAAAGGAAAATGGCGATTTCAGTTATTCGGCTAGTTACAGGGCTTCCGCCTGTGGTTTCGATATCAACAATGGCAAACATAGGGGTAATTGTAAGTGTATAAAATGGGGCTGCAAGTTAGGCATTTACACAACCATTGTGAAAATTATTTTGGGGGAGAAATTACTTATGTATAACTTAGTAAAGCTGATTATTTTTAAAAAAATCGAACCATAAACCCTAAAGATGATGATATTCAACAACCTAAAAATCAGAACCAAGCTCACCCTTATTTTTGGTTCGCTTTCTACCATTGCGCTGCTGGCAGCAGGTGCAACATTTATAAGTTTCAATCAAATAAACAGTATTAGAGCAAAAATTTTAGATCTACATATTGCGGATAAGGCACGCATTTCGGCCGACAATAATTTTCTAATATTCCTTAGGAATCCCGATGAGCAAACGCGCCAAAGGCTGGAAGCAAGCATTAACGATTTAGAGCATGTGCTTGTCGACTTTAAATCGAACCCGCTGCAGGACCAAAACATATCTATTATCGACAAGATGTTGCAGGAGGTTAACGTGTACAAATCGACTACAGCTACCCTTAACGAAATAAATAAAAGAAGAGAAACAATTTTAAACCAAGCTAATATCGTTACAGAGCAAATAGTTACACAACACCCCGATTTTGCTCCTCAAACTTATAAACTACGATTTTTGGGTCAACGGTTTATTGCTACCGGAACCCAAACCGATTTTAAAGCCTGGGAGCAAAGCGCTAACAATGTTTTATCATCGGCAATGGATCAGGAACTAACACAACTCACAAGCCAATACGTGGCACTTGGCAAGGAGTGCTGGAAGGCCATTGGCGAGAGCCAAGAGGTATACTCGGGTATTAATACGGTTGCCAACAATCTAAAGAATAACCTCGATAGCATTATAGAGAACACTACCATAGTTTTTAACAAGCAGCGCAGCCGGAATATCCTTTTTATAATAACCATCCTGCTAATTCTTATACTGGGCTCTGCAGCAGTATCGGTAGTATTCAGCAAAACCCTATCGAACAATATAAAGCGAGGCGTTAAATTTGCCGAAATTATCTCATCAGGCGATTTAACCGTTAAACTCGACAACGATTTACTGGTAAAAAACGATGAGATTGGCGACCTGGCTCGCAGCCTAAACAATATGGGCGATGTGCTTAAGGAAATAACAGACAACATTGTTAACGGTTCCGAAAGTATAGCCAAAGCCAGCGTGGAGTTCAGCAACAGCAGCCAGCAAATTTCACAGCGAGCCAACGAGCAGGCCTCGGCCACAGAGGAAATATCATCGAGTATGGAGCAGATGGCCGCTAACATCGACCAAACATCCGATAATTCCAGGCGTGCAGACAAGGTGGCTGTTGACACGGAGAACGGTGTGGTTAGCGGTGTAGAGGCAGCAACCAGCGCGCTGGAGCTGGTTACCCAAATTAGCGAAAAGATAGGTGTGATTCAGGATATTTCGTTTCAAACCAACATACTTGCCCTAAACGCAGCGGTGGAAGCAGCCCGTGCTGGCGAGCACGGAAAAGGATTTGCCGTTGTAGCCGCCGAGGTTCGTAAGCTGGCCGAACGATCGGCCACATCGGCACAAGATATAGAATCTATGGCACACAAGCTCAAAGGTGCCTCCGACAAGGCCAATGAGAAGCTCAAGGCAGTAATCCCAATGGTTAAGGAAAACCTCACCCTAATTCAGGAAATTACAGCGTCGAGTTTGGAGCAAAGTTCAGGTGCCGACCAGGTGAACAACGCCATTCAGAACCTGAACAAAACCGTACAAGAGAATGCTGCAATGAGCGAAGCGCTAGCCCATAATGCTCAGGAGGTTAGAGCAGAATCCGATAGGCTGGCCGAGGCCATATCGTTCTTCAAAACATCGGAGGTGGGGAGTATGCTAAAGACCAAATATATACAAAAACCAACCATTAAGCCAAGCGTTAATGGAGGAAAAGCTAAAACAAAATCCTCAAATATAATGGGAGACAATGGTTCTAGTTTTGAGCTAGACAAAACCAACGGGGATAAAGAGTATACAACCTATTAAAACTGACAGTAATATAATGGTTTAAAAACGGCTAAGTAGCCGTTTTTTTTATGTGCACCAGCACTGTTGTACTACAACTGATAATGCTTTTTTACTAAATATTTATAATTTTGTGGTTTATAGATACTAATACAATTTTTCACAATGAACGAAGATGACAAAATACTTGTTCGTAAGGTAGTGCTTGATGATAAGGTTGCATTTCAAAAGTTATTCTCAAAATACGCCGAACGAATTTACTATTTTGCCATGCACTATATTCGAAATAAAGAGGAGGCTGAGGAGATTGCCCAAGAGGTTTTTGTGAAAATTTGGACAAGGCGGTTTGATTTAAAGGAGGAGCTATCGTTTAGCAGCTATGCTTTTACAATAGCTAAAAATGCGCTAATTGATACCATAAGGCGAAAGAACAAAGAGATAGAGTTTCACAAAAATTTCATATCTTATTCAAACAACAACAGCCCTTCAACCGACGAATCACTGGAGTATGGTGAGCTCAATGCGATTATTGAAGAATCTATTCGCGAGTTACCCTCAAAGCGCAAACAAATTTATTTACTCAGCCGTAACGAGGGGTTAACATACAAGCAGATATCAGAAAAACTAAATATCTCTATCAAAACGGTTGAAACACATATGCGACTTGCCTTACAGCAACTTAAAAAGAATGTAAAAAACAACTACGAATTTTCACTTGCACTTTTTATAATTACCTGTAGTTTATGGTAATTGTAGCATTAAGGGTATAGCCCCATATAAGCGTAATACTAACATAGAGTAGAACTAAACGATAATGAGTAAAGATAGAATTGAAAATCCCGGATCAGAGCCCGATTTCAATCTCCCCGATGAGAATGAGATGCAGGGTATATGGGATAATATTGAGCCCCTAAAGGAACGTTACCCAAAACCCGACACCAATAAAATGTGGAAGGGAGTAACCCGAAAACTGGGATGGCAACAGGTTAATCAGCCCGAGAAAAGGTTTAAATATTTTTTTATTAGAAACGCAGCTGCAGTATTACTCCTCATCACAGTCCTGGGTGTTGGCATATACTATTCAATTGATGTGATTACGGCAAACAAGAATTACATCACTTTTGTATCTGAAAAAGGAACTAGAACACAGCTGGAACTCCCCGATGGCTCAACCCTATGGTTACAGCCTAATACCACTGTAAAATATCCTGAAAATTTTGAAGAAAATTCTCGCGAAATTTTATTCTCAGGGCAAGGTTACTTCGATATTAAAACGGAGCCTGACAAACCATTTACAGTTAAAATCGGAAAGACAAGTATTACCGTTTTAGGAACCAGATTCTATGTAAAGGCCAAGGATAAAACAGGGATTGTTGAAACGGGGCTCATTGCTGGAAGTGTGCAAGTATCTAACCCATCACAAGAGGTTACCCTTGCTCCGGGCGATATTGTTGTTTTATCAAATGAAACCAACCAGATTGTGGAGAGAAAAAACATCACCTCACTGCCCTTTAGCTGGAGCGATAATCGAATGGTTTTCGATAACTGTTCATTTAAAACGATCATAAAGGAGCTATCCAGCTGGTATGGGTTTGATTACCATATGGATCCACAGTTGGATTTAACAACTAAAGTTACCCTAACAATTAAAGACGAATCGTTGGATGAAATAACAGAAATCCTTAAAATTGTTGTACCTTTTGAGTATGAAATTTCCGGCAATAGGATTATTTATACATCAAGACAATAACAGTTTTAAGATGTTGTTATAGTGCCTTTAAAAACCCATAATCGATTACTGAGTATACTCACAGTTTTAGCGATTTCCATACCAATTGTGGGTTTGGGACAATCACATACTAAACTTGATGTTACAATCCACAACAAGCCCGTTAAGGAGTTGTTGAACCATATCGAAAGGGAAACACAGTATACATTTGTTTATAACAACAACGATATAGATGTGGGTGAAATTATCACCTACAATGCCCAGCGCAAAACAACAATAGAAATTTTAAGCGATGTATTCCCTCTTTTAGGTATCGATTTCTTGGTTCGGGGGCATCAAATAATCTTAACAAAAGTACCACAACGGGGGTTAAGAATCATTCAAACCAACATTTCCGGGATTGTTCTTGATGCAAGAGACAGTTTACCCCTATCAGGGGTTAATGTACTCCTTGAAAACTCTATTGAAGGAACGACCACTGGCTCAAACGGTACTTTTAGCATTGAGTCGTCGACCCAAGTAAATTCAGTGAGCTTCTCATTCATTGGATATCATACTGTTAACCAACAAATAGTTGGCGATACATACCTTAAGATTTATCTCCAAGAAAGTCCTCATATCCTGGATGAAGTTGTAGCATATGGATATGGCAGGGACTCAAGAAAACTTATCTCCAGCGCCATAAGCAGCATCAAATCCAACAAGCTAACCGAATTCACCACACCCATAATTGTTGAGTCACTAAAAGGGAAGCTAACCGGCCTCACCGTTTGTAAAAACTCTGGCACTCCAGGTGGAGCAATGACCGTTCGAATTCGAGGAATTAGTTCCATTACAGCAGGAGCAGAACCACTATACGTTGTTGATGGAGTTCCAATAATTGCCAGAGATCTTAGCTTAATCATTTTTAGCGGACAGGGTGTTAATACCATTTCCGACTTAAACCCTTTTGATGTTGAATCCATCTCCATTTTAAAAGATGCATCGGCAACGGCTATTTACGGAGCCAGAGGGTCAAACGGGGTTATTTTAATCACCACTAAGAGAGGGAAAGCAAGTTTGCCTTCAATTACCTTCCACACAAATCAAGGTTTGCAACAAGTGAGCAACCTATACAAGATGCTTAACTCGAAACAATTCATGCAGCTCCGCAATGAAGCAGCAATAAACGACGGAGATACTCCACCCTTTAGCCCGGATGAGATTGCAAATAATAGTATTGATGTTAATTGGCAAGATCAAATCTATAGGCTTGCCCCTTTTCACAGCTATAACCTTTCTTTCACTGGTGGCAATGAAACAACGAGCTACTTCTTTTCTGGTCATTACATAGATCAGCAAGGGGTAGTAATGGGAACCGATTTTAGCAAGTACGGAGCTCGTTTCAATTTCGATCAAAAGCTAAATAAGCGCATTTCTATTGGTTCAAGCCTTTCGCTAAACAGTTCAACCAACAACCGCAAAGAGGGTGATCAGTCACTTAACTCACCAGTTTCAATGGCGCTATCGAGATACCCTACGTACCCTATTTTAAACAGCGATGGATCTTTTAACGACGATGGCCCATTCGCAAACCCAGTTTCAATTGTAAAACAACACACCAACCTGGCCTATAACTGGCGCGCTTTTGGAAACGTTTTTTCAACCTTTAAACTTTATGATAATTTAAGCTATACATTCAAGTATGGTTTCGATTTTATAAACTTTAGAGAGCATACTTTCGACCCACCATCCACGCGCCAAGGAGCCAAGTATCAAGGGCTAGGCATTGAGTCCACCTCCGAGGCACGCAAAAGTTTCCTTAGCAACATACTTAGCTACAAGCAACGTTTTAGCCACGGTCAATCTATTGATATGCTTTTAGGATACGAGTTTGAAAAGGAGCAGCGCAGCTCAACATACCTTAGGGGCGAACTCTTTGCCAGCGATATGCTGGAGTACATTATCAGCTCTGCCGAAAAAATATCGGCAGATGCATTTTCCGATGAATCGGCAATAGTATCGTACTTTGGTAGAGCCCGTTACAATATAAGTAACAAGTATATGGCAACGCTTAATGCCCGATACGATGGGTCGTCGCGTTTTAGCGATAAGAATAAGTTTGGACTTTTCCCATCAGGTGATTTGATGTGGCGGATCTCTGAGGAAGATTTTTTCAACTCTGGCTTGTTTAATGAATTGAAGTTTCGAGGCAGCTATGGCATTACAGGGAACGATCAAATACCCGATTTCCTGTATATCAACCGTTTTAGCACTGCTGAGTACAATGAGTCGCCAGCAATTTATCCTGTAAACATTTCAAATCCACAGCTTAAATGGGAAACCACAAAGCAGGCCAATGTTGGTATTGATGCCTCTGCATTTAACCATAGATTACATATCACCCTCGATTTTTATCATAAAAAAACGGAAGATCTGCTCCTTAACAAGCCCACTCCACCATCTTCGGGTTTTAGCGGAGTGATAACAAATATTGGTAAACTGGAGAACAAGGGTGTGGAGCTGCAGGTTTCGTATAATTACACCACTGATATTGTGGACTGGGAATCCTCACTAAACCTTTCGGCCAATAGAAATAAGGTTACAGAGCTGTATAACAACCAGCCAATCGATAATATTGGTAGAGGTTCTCAGCGAATTGAGGTGGGAGAACCCATTGGAATATTCTATGGATACAAGTCGTTAGGTGTTGATCCAGCTACAGGGGATCTTGTTTTCGAAGATAAAAATGATGACGGCATAATTGATGTGAATGATCGGCAAAAAATTGGATCGCCACACGCTCTTTTCGATGGAGGGCTATCAAACGAGTTAGGGTACAAAAACCTCACGCTTAATTTGTTTCTGCAATTCTCATACGGAAATCAAATATTTAACGGCACCCGCAGATACATTGAAACGATGAAGGCCAACAACCAATCAGTTGCTGTGCTGGATCGTTGGCAGCAACCCGGTGATATTACCAACATTCCTCGAGCAACAAGCATTGACCCCAATGAGAACAATCGCATCTCTACTCGATTCATTGAGGATGGCTCTTACATCAGATTAAAATCGCTCAAGTTAGCCTATAGCTTTGATGAGAATTCGCTACAAAAGGCTAAACTATCTAAATTCCAAATTTACATTCAGGCACAAAATCTTATTACTTGGACCAGATTCTCTGGAATGGACCCAGAGGTTAACTATGCAGGAGTTGATGCCATACGATCGGGAGTTGAGTTTTTTACATATCCAACGGCTAGGATATTTTCGCTCGGATTAACCGTTACCTTTTAATTGCAGGAGTTTATGAAACGAGCATTAATTTCAGTAGTAGCATTAGTAGCCTTTACGGCTTGCCATGAAATTCTCTATATCGACCCAAACGACTCTATCCCCGAGGAGCTAGCAATCACAAGTGAGTCCGATGTTGAGGCCGCCATTAGAGGCTGTTACGATGCATTACAATCGGAGAATTACTACGGCAGAGGGCTGATTATATTTAATGAAATTGGAAGCGATAACGCTTATAACGGTGGAACCATTATTGAGTTTTCGCAACTCAACAGTTATAATGTTTTGGCCGACAACACGTACCTCGAGCGAATTTGGTCGGGGCCATACATAGCGATTAACAGGTGTAACACTGTACTATATCACCTGACCAACACTGAGCTAAATATGGCTGAAGAGAGGCGTGCCGAGTATATGGCTGAACTGCTATTTATAAGAGCTCTGAGTTACTACAACCTTACCCAACTATTCAAAGATATTCCGTTGAGACTTGAGCCCAGTTTCAATGCGAACAACCTGGATATGGCTAAATCGAGTCAAAATGAAGTTTTTACCCAAATTATCTTGGATCTGAAGAGTGCTAATAATGTGATTAGCCATACCAACCCGCACTATATTACCGACTTGGCTGTAAAAACATTGCTAGCTAAAGTATGTCTATTCATGGATGATTATGAAATCGCAATAAGCTATGCCGACACAGTGATTGCCAGCGACAGGAGATTGCTGGATAACTACGAGAAAATATTTACTACAGAAGGTGGTGCTGAGTCAATCTTTGAGCTGAGATTTACCAAACTATCAAGCGACAGGAATAGACTGGCTGAATATTGCTACCCAACAAGTTTAAAAGGGCGATACGAAATTGCCCCTGAACAAGATCTGATTGAATCTTTTGAACCCAACGATTCAAGATTAAATCTTTTTCTGGGCTCTCCCTACTACTGTAACAAGTACGAAAATATCTCGGGGGGAGACGACAACATTCATGTATTCCGCTTAGCCGAGCTCTACTTGCTAAGAGCAGAGGCCAAAGCCCTTGCTGGTGGAGATATTATTTCAATTTGCAACGATATTAATGCTGTGCGAAATAGAGCAGGCTTGGATAGCATCCAAAGCGACTCGTATAGCGAGCTTTTGCAAATTATTGAATTGGAACGAAGACATGAGTTTGCCTTTGAAGGGCATCGATGGTTCGATTTAGTTAGAACGGGCAGGGCTAACCAGCTGCTTGGCATACCCGTTTCGAAATACTATTTCCCAATCCCCCTATCGGAGCTAAACGCAAACAGCCTTATAAGCGAATAGGTGAACTCTTTTGTTTATCATCTACCTTAAGGAAAAAGGCCGATGAACCATCCATCAGCCTTTTGCTCAACTCTACTTCAACCATTCTATTCCTGATCCCACCAAAATCTATCCTGGAGATTTGGAAGAGGACTTGGTAAATTGGGATTGTATAACCTCTCGGTTTGGCAATAGGGTAATCGGCGGGGAATATAGCCCCCGGGGTTCTGATTATGATCACCTCCTTCGTTGGGCGTGAGGTTGGGGAATCCGGTTCTTCGATAATCGGTCCACGACTCAATGCTTGCAAACATAGCAATGTACTTTTGCTTCATAATGGTTTCTAGGTCTGCATTAAAATCGCC
>DDWD01000080.1:0-8460 GCA_002345825.1 Bacteroidales bacterium UBA2295 | reverse complement strand
GGATATTGGCCCTTACAGCATCCTGCAATGCGTCCTGGGCCAAAGGATCGTTTACATCAAGCCTTAGTCTCGCCTCGGCCTCAATGAACTTAACCTCATGGTATGTAACCATCAGCACTGGCGACTCGGGAGAGGTAAAGTACGAATTGCTTAAGCTCCCAACTCCATATACCATACGGTATAAATACGATCGTCGTGGATCGCCCATTCCCAGCAGCATATTAGTGAAGTTGGTATTGGGTATTAAGTAATCGAGCCGACAGAATGAATAGAATGGATTTTGCTCCGCTACGGAAAAGCCATACTGATACTCAAGATCAAAATCGCTCGACATGATTGCATTCTCCAACGCATCTAGAGCCTTTTGGGTTGGATTGTAAGGAAGATCATCGGATCTTTTAGTGAGATGCATATAGTATCGAGCTTTTAGGGAGTAGGCCACTCGCAACCAGCTGCTCGAGTTACCCCCAAAAATCAGGTCATCGGAACTAGGGGTAAGCCCTAGGTTTTCTTTTTCAAACTCTGCTATAGCCTCATCCAACAGTTGCTGAATACTTTCATAAATAGCCTCCTGTGAGTCGTACTTAGGGTTAGGAAATTCTGAGCCTTTTAGAGCCTCAGTAAACGGCACATCACCCCAAAGCGATGTAACATTTCCTAAGCAAAGTGCCAACAAGGTTTTTCCAATTCCTACATAGTGTGGCATATTGCCATCGGTTTCGGCTATTTCAATCATGTGGGCCAAGTTGACCATAGGGCCATTATAGTAATCCTGAAAATTCCACTCAGTGTAAAGTGCCTCATCAACACGGTAGGTTTGAATTGGCAATGGGTGGTTCTCAACGCCCCTATAGTACTGCATAAAAATACCAGCCATTACCTGAGTGGTCCCGGCCATAAGGCGAGCGGTTCTTTCCTGGTTAAATGGAAGCAGCACGTTGGCCGGCACGCTGGTCACATCATTGGGGTTTACATTGGCCTCTTCCAAATCGCATCCGCTTAGAATAACCATTGGAACAATGATCGTTAAAACTATTACGGTTTTCTTTATTATGTTCATTTCTGTAAAGTTTTGAATTAGTAGGTAATTTGCAGGCTAAACTCAACACTCCTGGTGCTGGGCATATTAAAGTAGTCGCGCCCCAGACTGTTGGATGCTCCCGACAGATTGGTTTCGGGATCAATGCCCTGATATTCTGTGAAAAGCAATAGGTTTCGTGCGTTAACGCCAAGGTTTAAACCAGAAATAGGCAGCTTACCCAATAATTTTTTAGGGACAGAGTAGCTCAGTGACACTTCACGCAGGCGAATCCAGGACCCATCCTCAATATATGCCTCCGATAGGCCAGCCAATCCACCTTGCCTGCTGTAGTAGTCTCTATCTTTTTTAACAGCAACGGTGTTGGGTTCTCCTGTATTAACATTAATTCCGTCGAAAATAAATTCCTCCTCGCGGTTCTCGGTATTTTTATGTGTTCCAAGCGATGTCATAACCCCACGGGTACCATTGTAAACATCACCACCTTGCCTAATGTCTAACAATGCAGATAGTACAATGCCTTTAAAATTTAACGTATTACGAAGACCAATTATAAAATCGGGGTTCGGATTACCAACTACACCTGCCACAGGATCAATTAGCGGGTAGCCATCGTCACCCACTAAAATATCGCCATTCTCGTTACGAAGGTATCTCCCTCCATACAGAACACCAAAGGGCTGTCCCTCAATACCTACCGAGCGGGTACTACTTAACCCAGTGGTTGCAAATTCAATTAGTGGAATGCCTTCGGGCAGCTCCTCTACAATGTTATTGTTTTTGGCAAAGTTGAGATGAACATCCCAACCAAAATCTTTCCCTTTTAGCGGTGATCCAAAAAGTTGAATCTCCACACCATTGTTACTTACAATACCAGAGTTCAAGGTCATACTTGCAAATCCGGTTGAGTATGGAATGGGAACTGATATTATTTGTCCATCGCTTTTTGATGTATAGTAGGCAAAGTCGATACCTATCCGATTTTTAAAAAACCTCAAATCTATCCCAATCTCAGTAGATAGCGTTTTCTCGGGCCGAATGTTTTTATTCCCAATGCTAGTTCTGGTTGCATAGGTTACCTGCCCTTGCAGTCCACCATCAATGGCGCTATAGTAATCGTTAAGGGCGTAAAGGCCAGCATCGTTCCCTACCTGTGCCCATGATGCTCTAATTTTTCCGTAATCGAAGAAAGGCAGCTTATCGTTTAAGCCAAAAGCATCGGAAAAGATAAAGCTTAGGTTTACCGATGGATAAAAGAATGAATTTTTATCGCCGGGCAGGGTTGATGACCAGTCATTTCTTCCTGTGGTATTGAGAAAGAGGTAATTCTTGTACGCGAGCTTTAGGTCGTAATAAGCACCCACGATCTTGTACTTCGATTTTGAATCGTCGCCTGAGGTTTCTGCCGTGTTGGAAACATCGTAAAAGTCAGGCAGAATAAACAGATCGCCTCGCTGATAAATATTGTAAGTATCGTAGGTATAGAAGTTATGGCCACCTATCATGCTTAGCTTGAGGTTCTCACTAAGGTTCCTCTCGGCCGTAATCACAAAATCGGAGTTAACGCTCCTAAACTGATAGTTGCTTATATCGATGTACCCATTGTCAGTGTCGCTAGAATTATTATCAAGATAATTATTCCGAATATCTGTATAAAAATCGACTCCCACCCTATACATGGCAGTCATCCAGGGAAGGATCTTGTAATCAACCTGCGTATTCCCAATTAGGCGATTAACCTCAGATGTTGCCTTGTTTTTATTGATTGACCAGTAGGGATTGTCGTAGTTTGGATAGTAGTTACGTTGAGTCCCATCGGGCAGCATATATGCAGACACATCGTTTACCGGATCATCGGTTCCATTGGTGATATCAAATGTTGGTGTTACACGCATTAATCCCACCATAACGGCTGAAAGATTGCTACCCCTCTGCAAAAAGGTACCTCCTGAGTTTGTGTACGAAGCTGTTCCTGAAACTTTCAGATTGTCTGTAAGGCCAATGTCACCGGTTAGCCTAAAGGAAGCCTTGGAGAACTCACTATTGGGAACAATACCTGATTGATTAAGGTATCCAACGGATGCGAAGTAGTTCCCTTTGGTATTTCCGCCACTCATACTAAGGTAGGTGTCGCTTTTTAATGCGGTTTGGAAAAAATCGTTGACATTATCGTAGGGGGTAACCATTATATCGGTTGCTGTAGGGTCGTCCATAGGAACAATTCTGCCATTCTTATTCAGTAGATAGTCGGTTGCACCATCATATCGCAGTGTTTCGATGGGTGGACCCCAGCTAGTGTTTGCGCTACTGGAATACACTCCATTACTCCCCTGAGCATATAAGTACTGCTTCTCGGGCAGCTTGTTTACCTGGTCGAAACCCAGGGTAGACTTAAAGGTGATATTTTTCCGGAATTCTCCGGCTCCTTTGCCCGACTTGGTTGTTATGAGTATAGCACCATTGGCTGCCCTAATGCCATAAAGAGCTGTTGCCGCACCACCTTTTAAAACCGTTACCGACTCTACATCGTTTGAGTTCACATCAATAGCTCGGTTAGAGTGATCGACATAATAGGAGCCCGAATACTCATTGCTCATGGGCACGCCATCAATAATAAAAAGGGGAGAGTTGTTACTCGATAGGGAACTTCTCCCTCGAATCACAATATTGGCCGATGCCCCTGGAGTTCCCGATGAACTTACGACCTCAATACCGGCAACTTTACCGCTTAGGGAGTTCACAATATTCGACTGCTGAATGCTTGTTAGCTCATCACCCTTAACATCCTGTGCTGCATAACCAATTGATTTCTTTTCCGATTTAATACCAATTGCGGTTACAATAATCTCGTCAAGCGATAACATCTCAGGGATAAGCGAGATGTTAAACACTGAATTCCCCTTAACAGGAACTTCCGCAGATTCGTAACCCACAAAGCTAAAGACCAAAATATCATTGGCTGATTGCGAAACGATGGAAAAATTGCCATCAACATTGGTTGAGGTACCTGTTGAGGTTCCCTTAACAACAACCGTGGCACCAGGTAGGCCTTGACCAGTAACGGCATCCTTAACCTGACCCGTTAACTGGGTTTGGGCCTGAGCAAGAAGGACCGATGAGCAGAATAATAGAATAAGTAAAAGGTGTTTTTTCATGGGGTATTCAGTTTTGTTATAGCAATTTTAATTTGGCTTTTAGTACTTAATACTCCAATTACCCATTAACCCCTTAATCAAAAATCTCCTTTTTAACTTTTTTGTTAAAAATCTTTAGCTCAATTAAGGGTTAGCATCACCATTTAGGTATTAGTAAGCAGAGGAATACCATTATTAACTTAAATCGACCTGCTTATGAAACCAAAAATTTTACTCATTTCACTTCTCGCAATTTTCAGCATTAGCCTGAATGCGCAACCCCTTTATTGGTATGAAGATTCACCCTCAACCTTTGAACCCATGGGTGTAGTTCCCGATTTTGACAACTATTCTGAGGGCTCAAAATCAGCAAAAATAACTTTTACTGAAACGGGAACCCCTTGGTTTGTTTGCGATGAATTTAACATCACAGCAAACACCGCCTACAATTTTTCCATTGATTTTTTGGATAACGACGCAGGTGGGGAATATAATGTCCGGTTATACTTTGTACTAGACGATGAATCCTCAACCTATGAAACCACTGACTACACGGTTGACAACGAGACTTGGCAAACATTGACCCTTACAGGTACTTCACCAGCCAATGCAGCTAAAACTTACCTTGTAATTAGAGTGGTTGATGTTGCTGATGCGTGGGAAGGCTCAGCATCTTTTAATATCGACAACGCTATTTACACAGAGAATGGTGGTAGTAATCTTATTGCCAACCCTGGTTTTGAAGAATGGCCAACCCCTGACATCCCAGAAGGTTCAACACTTGTTGACTGGTGGGAGGATTCACCTGATGGCTGGGATCCATTGGTTGTAGTTCCAGAGCTAGAAAAGGTAACCCACGGTTATGTTTCGGCCAAAATTACTTTTACCGAAACAGGAACGCCCTACTTTGTTAGCGATACTTTTGATGTAACCGGATCAACCGCTTTCGATTTTTCCCTTGATATCCTTGATAACGATCCAGGGGCAGAAGTTAATCAAAGGGTTGTCTTTATTAATTCTGACGAAAGTACAATTAACGAAACCTCTTCGGAATATACCGAGGATAATGCAGATTTTGTAACGTACACCCTCTCTGGCACTACACCCGAAAATGCTGTTAAAGCTTATGTAATTCTGCGAATTTACGATGTGTCTGCCAGTTGGGATGGTGCAGGAAACTTTTTCATTGACAATGGCAGCTTTACCCTTGGAGGAGGAGATACTAATTTGCTACCCAACTGGAGTTTTGAGGAGTGGGCTCCCCCATCAAATCTACCAGAATTTTTAACCTATGCTTTCGAGGGTTTAACCCCTGTGGTGAATGGCACAATCGATAAAACAGCCCATACCGTGTCGCTGGCCGTTCCCTTTGCAACCGATCTAACTGCTCTTGTATCAACATTTACATTAACCGAGGGTGCAACAGCTAAGGTTGGCGAAACCAATCAGGTAAGCGGGACAACACCTAATGATTTTACAAGCCCAGTAACCTATACCCTAGAGGCTGAGGGTGGTGAACCTACTCAGGATTGGATTGTAACCGTAAGTAAAAACCCAGCTAGCTCGGCTAAGCAAATACTTTCATTTGTATTCGAAGATTTAGAGCCAGAGGTTTATGGCGATATTGACGATGCTCAAGGAACAATCCTCCTAAATGTTCCTACAGGAACAAATGTAACCGCGCTAGTTCCAACCATAGGCGTTTCTCCACTTGCAAGCATATCTCCAGCCAGCGGAGTTGCCCAAGACTTTACCAGCGCTGTTACCTATACCGTTAGCGCCGAGGATGAGTCAACCAAAGAGTATGTTGTTACCGTAGCCGAAACAAGCGAGACCGTTCTATTCCAGGAGTATTTTGAGGGTATTCCAAGGGTAATCCCCGAAGAGTTTACCCTTATAAACAACGATGGCTATACTCCCGCATCGGAGGGTGATGCAGCATTTGCCGATAGCGCTTGGATTGTAGGCGTAACCGGCAGGCCAGAGTTTGATGGAACGCATATAGCAATTGCTTGTTCATACTACACCGACATGCCAGCTGAAGGCAGAACCGATGACTGGTTAGTTTTACCAGCAATTACCCTTGGCGCTAATAGCACGCTTTTCTGGAAAGCAATGTCATTAACATCATCGGGTAACTACCCTGATTCCTATAGAGTGATTGTAGCTCCATCGAGCGATGCCTTAGATCCAACAGTTAGTTACTTCGAAGAGAATGGTACAATTCTACAAACGATAAACGATGAGAGTTGGTCGGCTGCCGTTGGGAATCCTGGCGATGGTATTTCGAGTCGTTCTATCAACCTAAACGACCAAGGCTATGCTAATCAATCGGTTTGGATTGCCTTTGTACTGATTACTGGAGAGGGTGGCGGATCATATCTCGCTTTGGATGACATAAAGGTTATTGAAGGGTCAGCTACAAGTGCTTATCAACCTAATGAGAGGTTGTTGGATGTTAAGGTTTTCCCAAATCCAGCCAACCATAACTTTAATATAGCAATATACTCTGACAAGATTGCCACTGCAGAAGTAGAAGTTGTTGATCTTATTGGAAGGCAAGTCTATAGCCTATCAAGAGAAGTTAACCAAGGCGAAAGCATCATTAGGCTTAATGCTACAGAATTTAAGAAAGGGATTTACCTTATTCGGACACGGGTTAATGGGAAAACTAATGTTACTAAACTTCTAGTAAATTAAAATACTCATAACTTCTCTTAAACAAAAAGGGCTCTCTATATGAGAGCCTCTTTTTGTTCGTATGTACTAGTTGGTAAACTTCAAGAAATTATTTCGATAAATATTTTAAGACCATTAAACTGTTTAAGTTTTAACTAACATATTGGTTGTAAATTACCACGGGCTTCAGCCCGTGGATATGAATAAGACGTTAACTTTGGCTTTAGCCAAATAAATTACTCCCTTATTGGGCTAAAGCCCAGAACTCTTTCCTTTGTTTAAACCCACGAGCTGAAGCCCGTGGCAATTAATTGGGTGTTTTCAAAAATAAAATTTAAACAGTTTTTAAGAGTGATCCTGCAATTTCAAGAAAATGATAATACTGGTTTGTTTAGATTTTTAGATAAGGATAATTGTTTACACAAACCTTTCCGTCAAGATCTTCCAGTAGGCCTTTATGGTGGATACATACTACCACAAGATAACTTCAATTGTACGTTGACTTCCTGCTAGTTATACTCAAAAAGCAAAACTGGTGGAATAAGCAAAAGCAAGGCAAGAGCAAAAAGTATTAAGATCAACGGTAAAAGCCATTTAAACCACTTGCTATACGGGATGTTTGTCATTGATAACACACCCATTGTTACGCCACTTGTTGGGACTATCATATTATTTATCCCATCGCCCATTTGAAAGCACAAAACAGCCGTTTGGCGGGTAACGCCAATTAAATCGCTTAGCGGCGCCATAATGGGCATAGTTAAAGCGGCCTGCCCTGAACCCGATGGGATAAAGAAATTGAGAACGCCTTGAAAAACGAACATTAACTGAACCGACAGCACCTGTCCGAAATTATCGGTAACAGAAACCATTGCGTTAAGCATAGTGCCAATAATCTTTCCATCGGTAGCAATAATAAGCAATCCTTTGGCCAAACCAATAATTAGCCCTGCCATTAGCATATCTTTACCCCCTCCCACAAATGCTTTAATAGCTTCTGGCATAGCCATTCGGTAAATCAATGCACTAGTTATACCCAAAGCAATGAACAGGGCCGAAATCTCATTAATATACCAGCTCCATCTACCGGATCCATAAACAATTAGGCCCAAGGAGAGAAATAGAAGAATTACAATGGCTTTTCGTTGGTAACCAAACGACATATCACTATCAACCGATTCATCCTGAGATTTTCGGTTCTGATCGATACTAAAAACGGGGCTCAAGTTTGGTGATTTCTCAATACGACTCGCGTATCGAAGGACATAGATTACGGCCACGGATGTGAGAATAAACCAAATGAGCAAACGATACTCCCATCCACTGAAAAGGGGAATTTCGGCTATGCCTTGTGCTATACCTATGGTGAACGGATTGGTTATTGCACCCGCAAAACCAACCCCAGCAGCTAGGAAGGATACTGAAACTCCTACAATGGAGTCATACCCCAGGGCTAACGCCAAGGGCACGGTAATAAGAATAAAAACAAGTACCGACTCACTCATCCCAAAGGTTGCACCGCAAACCGAAAAAACAACCATAAGCATTGCAAGTATCCATCGTTTTGAGCTTCGGTTTCTATTGCTGTAGATAATTAAGTTGCTTAAA
>DDWD01000091.1 GCA_002345825.1 Bacteroidales bacterium UBA2295 | reverse complement strand
GTCGCTAACCGCCGATCCCGAAAAACTTGGTGCCTTGGAGCATGCTGGTGCCATAGTTATAAAATCGCTTTTCGAAGAGCAGGTACAACTTGAGGAGTTGGAACTTCTGAATGCAATGGAAGAGTATGCTGAGCGTAACGCTGAGATGATTCGCTTATTCCCCGATATTAATCATGCTGGCCCCAAGGAACATCTACTAAAGCTAAAAATGGCCAAGGAGAACATAAAAATCCCTGTTATTGCCAGCCTCAACGCAATGCACGACGACACGTGGGTTGAATACGCCAAGCAAATTGAGCAAACCGGAGTAGATGCCCTTGAGCTGAACCTGTTCATGACCCCCCGCAATTTCGAAATGGCCGAGGCCGATATTATACAATCGCAAGTAGACACGCTAAACAAAGTTGGTAAAGCGGTATCTATTCCAATTGGTGTTAAACTTAGCCCATTTTACACCAATCCCCTTTCCATAATCTCACGAATGGATATGGAGAAAGTGAAAGGGTTTGTACTCTTTAACAAGATGTTCCAGCCCGATATCGATATCGAGAAGGAATCGCTTGAGCAAAGCATCGTGCTGAGCGATAGCTACGATGTACGATTGGCCATACGTTTTGCCGGATTGCTGTACGGTAATATAAAAGGCGATATTGCCAGTGCAGGTGGGATAATGAATGGTGCCGATGCAATAAAAACCATGTTGGCTGGAGCCTCGGCATTCCAGGTGGTTAGCGCATTGTACAAAAATGGATCAGATTACATTAAGACCATCCTCACAGAAATTGAAACGTGGATGGATAAGAAGAAATACGCAACCATTGACGATTTTAAAGGCAATCTCTCTCGTAAAAACACAAAAGACCCATTTGCCTACCGGCGCTCACAGTATGTCGATATCATCATGAAATCGGAGCAATACCTAAATCGCGAAACCCTTAGGTAACCCGATGGTTGATACCCAACGAATTTCCCTACTAAACCAGGGGCGTACAAATAATAATGGCCCAGTTGTTTACTGGATGTCGCGCGATCAGCGAGTCCTCGACAACTGGGCTTTGCTTTATGCCATTGGTCAAGGTAACGCCCTAAATGTTCCTGTTGATGTAGTATTTACGCTTAGCAACTCATTTTTAGGGGCAAACCTGCGCCATTACACATTTATGATTGATGGCCTAAAACAGGTTGAGAAAAACCTTAAGTCTTTGGGTATTACGTTTAAAATCCTTACAGGAAATCCCGAAGAGGTTATTCCAACCTATTTGAATGAGATTTCAGGCAGTTTGCTTATTTCCGATTTCGATCCGCTTAGGATAAAGCGTCAATGGAAAGACAATATCAACGTCAACTTATCAATTCCCCACCACGAGGTTGATGCACACAATATTGTGCCCTGCAGGGTTGCATCGCAAAAGGTTGAGTTTGGGGCATATACATTACGCCCAAAAATCAACCGGTTGCTAGCTCAGTTTCTTACCGAATTTCCCGAAACGCCCAAAGTAAGGAACAATCGCAGTGCGCAATCATCTGTTAACTGGCAGGAGGTTTTGGAATGGCTAAATCCCGATGCAAGCGTTAAACCTGTCAGCTGGATTAAACCAGGTGAAGACGAGGCTCATCACGCGCTAAATCATTTTATTGCAACTGGGCTTAACGGGTACAACATCCAACGAAACAATCCGCTGGCCAATGGCCAGTCGAACCTCTCGCCATACCTACACTTCGGGCAACTCTCGGCGCAACGGGTTGCCATTGAGGTATCCAAAGCCAACGCACCCAACGAGGACAAATCGGCCTTTCTGGAGGAACTTATCGTAAGGCGCGAGCTATCGGACAACTTCTGTCACTACAACCCAAACTACGATTCCTTTGATGGATTTCATGCATGGGCAAAGGAGTCGCACCAAACGCATCGTAGGGACGAGAGAGAATACCTATATAACCTTGATGAGTTTGAGCTGAGCAAAACCCATGATGATCTATGGAATGCCGCACAGAATGAAGTGGTGAAAACTGGCAAAATGCACGGCTATATGCGAATGTACTGGGCAAAAAAGATTTTGGAATGGACAAAATCGCCCGAGCATGCCATGGAGTTTGCCATATACCTAAACGACAAGTATAGCCTCGATGGGCGCGACCCTAACGGGTATGCGGGCATTGCCTGGAGCATTGGCGGAGTGCATGACAGAGCGTGGGGAACCCGACCAGTTTTCGGTAAAATCAGATATATGAACTATAACGGCTGCAAACGCAAGTTTGATGTGGAGGGGTATATTTATCAAGTATCTATAAAATAACAAAGGGGCTATTATGCCCCTTCGCTATCTTTAATAGACATTTATGTTAAAATGCAAAACCCAAAGCAAAACCTATACGAGTTCTAAAACCTTCGAAACGATCACTCTCAAAGGATTCTCCCTCTAATTCAGCAGATGCTATTCCTGTGGCATAATGGCCACCAAAGAAAAGATCCATTGTAAAACCTGAATTGGTTACCCATTGTCGTCCTAAAGATACACCGCCGCCAAAATTGGTGTACCCTGCTTCATCATTAGACTCATCTACAGCCACGTTATAGTTCTGATAACGAACGTATGGCCCAATGTAAAATCCATCAATGGCATCCTGTTTTGCATAAATTCTAACTTCAGGAGTAAGGATTATTCCTGAAAATCTGGTGTCGCCAAACTTATAATTTAAGTAAGCAACGCCAAGCTGAGCCGAAGTAAGGTCGGAGATTTCTCTTTCATAAAAAACCGAACCTGTTCCAACAATAAGACTCAAGGTATTTACCTTCAGTACATTTTTTTCTTCGGAAACTTCAGGTTTTTCTGCAAATAGTGGCATCGAAATTATTAATGCCAAAGCAATAGTAAAAACTTTTTTCATAAAATGTATTATTTAAATTTGATTAAAGAGCCTTAGCAAATCAAATAGTATGCCAACAAATGCTGGCTCCAGCTACTTTTTGTACAAAAAAGAGTAACCCATTATTATCCAAACCATAATGTGTATTGCTTAAGGATATGCTACTCTTCAACTATATTATGCATAAATTTGTAGGGCTAACTGAAAAAACCTTTTGCAAATTATTTGGTCAAATATTAATCTATGATAATTAAGTTGCTAACAAACCAATAAACGATTATGAAACCATTAAACTCACTACCTTTTAGAGTCTGGGTAATTACCTTATTGCTATCTACAATTGGATTTACTATCAGCTGTCAGAATTCGGCTGAGGTGGCCGAAGACAGCCAATACGTGGTTATCCTATCGCTCGATGCATTTCGTTGGGACTACCCCACCCTGGCCAATACCCCCAATATCAACCAAATGGCACAGAACGGGGTAAAAGCCGAGGCGCTAATCCCTTGCTACCCATCAAAAACATTTCCCAACCACTACAGCTTAGCCACTGGGCTTCATCCCAACAACCACGGGCTGGTTGGCAATAGTTTTTTAGATCCCGAGCTGGGATTTTATACCATGGGTGATAGGAATGCTGTTGAAAATCCTAATTTTTATGGAGGAGAACCCTTTTGGGTTACCGCCGAGAAGCAGGGGCTAAAAGCTGCAACATATTACTGGGTTGGTTCCGAAGCCCCCATTGGCGGCGATTACCCATCGTTCTGGAAAAAGTACAACCAAAAAGTTTCATTTGACGATAGGATTGATACCGTTATTAGCTGGCTTAGCCTACCGCTCGAACAGAGGCCAAATTTAATTGCTTGGTACTACCATGAACCCGATTTAATTGCACACCACGATGGCCCCACAGGTACCAAAACCCTAGCTAAAGTTGAGCAACTAGACAGCTTGGTAGGTGTCTTTATCAACAGGCTAAATGAGCTACCCATAGCCGATAAAATTAACTTAATATTGGTTTCAGATCACGGTATGGCCGATATATCGCCCGAAAAATATATCAACCTAAATAAATATGTAGAGAGAGATTGGTTTGATGTAATAACCGGCGGCAGCCCGGTTTACAGCTTGCAACCCAAGGATGAGTACAGAGAACAGGCCATTGCTACGCTTAAAGCCATACCCAACCTAAAGGTTTGGGAACGTCATGATATTCCAGAGAGGTTGCATTATGGGTCAAACCCTCGCATTCAGGATATACTTATTGAAGCCAATGAGCATTACAGCGTTGGTTTCTCAACCGATAGTTCACGATATACAGGCGGCGCTCACGGCTACGATAATGCGAACCCCGATATGCACGGCATATTTTTTGCTCAAGGGCCAGCCTTTAAAAAGGGATATCAGCATAAAACATTTATCAACACAAATGTTTACAATATTGTAATTAATGCGCTGGGCTTAACCCCAGCTGAAAACGATGGCAACTGGGAAGATGTGAAAGATATCTTTAAATAATTTTTTATTATCAGGAAATTAATCAGGACTAAAGCCCAATATTCTATATAATTCTACAACCCCGGCCTAAAGGCCGGGGTTTTTTATCATCCTGTTTTAGAGAGGATAAGGAAAGTTCATTGGTAAATGGCATTACTCCAAAAGCATGGGCATCCAAACCAACAGTGGTTCTGTTTTCCTGTTGCTGTGAGGGATACAAAATAACCCTGTCATTTAGGGCAGGATTAACTAATCTGCATTGGTCACTGGGATTTAGCCCTGATTCTTTATACAACTTGCTGTTGTTTTGATATACCATCCAACCCTGACCCCTAAAATGCCCCACAACGTGATATACGAACACACCCCTCCCCAAACAAAAAACCCTGCTAGAGAACTAGCAAGGCTTATCGTAATGAAAAAAGCTTTTATTAGCGTAACCTATTACCAATTCTAAATCCTAGGTAGATCATTCGTGGTTGGTTCGGTCCA
>DDWD01000123.1 GCA_002345825.1 Bacteroidales bacterium UBA2295 | reverse complement strand
CGTGCGAAGGGGGAGCGCTGGCTGTTGAGGCAAGGTGGCTTCCCCTTCTTTTTGCCCATATTTCATCGCAAAGGCTCAACTCCGAGCCATAGCGCTTTAAATTTCCGAAAATCTATTCTGCTATTTTACTTGGGGCGGGGAATACCGCTTAAGTTTGGGGTCTGTTTGTGTGGGTCATAGGTTTTGGTTTTAGGTTTACCTGCCCTTGCCAGGTTTATTTGCCTTTGGCAGGATTAGGGGTGTTTAGTTTTAACTGTATTTCTTTGTAAGGTATGTGTTGAAACGCTAACCGGAGTTATATCTCATCACTTCGTGTAACAAATCTAAGTAAAAATAATTAATTACCCCCCCCTATCTGTATGCTTTTAAACATACTGAAATTTACCGTACCCATAACCACCAAACAAAGGCTAAAGAGAGAACCCTCGTTACCGCAAGAGTCGTCTAGAGTGGCTTTTGCAGCAACGGCGAGGGGGTATACCGTCCTTATTGTGAATATTTAAACCGCAGCTGACAGGTAATAACCTAATTCAAGTTTAAATAAATGATTTCCCTCTTACTCACGGGTTGACTATCCGCTTAGCAGATAGTCAACCCGTGAGTAATGTTAGGAAACAACGACTTGGTTTGGCACAGGCGTAAGGCTGCTTGGAATAGACCGACTCAGGCATAGTTTACCTTGCAGGAAAACCCTGCACAACAGGTACAAATTGGATATTCTATAAAGCACGTTTTATCTTCAACTCCCTAATAGATAAGTGGCCAAAAAGAAAATTAATAAGGTTTACAACAGTTTAACAACCACGCTTTTTCTGGTTAAACAACGTTAATAAATTTCCACACACATCTCATTTGCCTCACCTTTAACTTAGAAATATGAACAAGGCGTTCGTTGTGAGCGTAATTTTCTAATCCAAAAAGGTTTATTATGAGGTGTTTAAAGAGTTTAGCAAGTTTTTTAGTAATTGTAGCAATTGGTATGGGTAGCTTGTTGGCACAGGAGCAACCAAACCCAGATGTGTCAGATAAGGAAGTGAAGCAGTTTGTTGCTGCCATACAGCAAGTTGAGATGGCCACTCAGCAGGAGATGGAGGGCGAAGTGAACTAAGAGGAGATGGAGCTTAACCGTTTCAATGAGATAATGAAGGCTCAACAGGATCCAAAGGCAGAGGTGGTTCCACCAACTGAAGAGGAGATGCAAAAGGTTCAAAAGATTGTTAAAACTTTTGAGGATATACAGCTAAAGGCACAGTAAAAAATGCAGCAAAGTATTGAAGAGCAGGGGCTTACTGTTGAGCGGTATCAGCAGATAATGAATGCGGTGCAAGCCGATAATGAGCTAATGCAAAAGGTTCAAGAGTCGATGCAACCCCAGCAATAATTGTTTAGTTAGTAATTTCTATGATCAGGAGAGGAGCAATGTTTTTGCTCCTCTCTTTTTATTTGTCTTACAGTGTGTAAGCGTTATTATTACCAGGAAATGATACCCGAGATTTATTAAACGGAAACCATATCGGTTATCCTTTTGTTACAATTGTTAGTATGGTGGATATTATCGATATTTGACAACAAAACAGGCTATGAATTACCCCACTCCAATTCCAGCGAGCAAACCCACTAAATTGTTATCCGCCTCCAGCCAAAACCGTAGGGTTTTCATCGATATGGAGAGGGGGCAAACATACTGTGCCAAGGGAACATACGGCACGGCTATGTCTTTTTATTCCTGGCTTAAGAAGCAGGTAAGCCAGATGTATCCAATTACCGATTACGAATCGTCGAGGGTAAATAGGGATAAGCTTCGGGAGCTAAGCCAAAGGCTGCTGGTTAGGATTAAGGGTCACCAAATCGACTTGCAAAAAGCACCACCTGTTCCTTGGTTGCTTGAGTTTTATCCAAATAGTCAAGATTTTTACCTGCCTTTTACCGATGTGTTGGGTATTAACGGGGCTTACCAGTGGTATGTGAATGGCATACAGTTTCCCGGATTGCAGCATAAGGTGCATCCCTACTATGGTGCATACTTCCCCACGCGCACTGAGCATTTGCAACTATTCGACCAGTGGTTGCAGCAAAACAAACCCAAAGGCAAAGCTTTGGATTTGGGAACTGGTTGCGGCGTGCTTACCTTTTATATGCTTAAGCATGGCGTTAAGGATTTAATGGCAACCGATATCAACCCCAATGCGATTTATAGTGTGGGGCAAGAGTTGAATCGTCTCGATTTGGGCGACAGGGTTAGGCTAATCTGCACCGATTTGCTCGAGGGCATTAGCTGCGAGAACATCGATCTACTGGTTTTTAACCCACCGTGGATTCCCGATAACGCAACAGGAAGCCTCGATTTGGCGATGTACTATCATAACGATTTATTTGAGCGTTTTTTTAGTTCGGCTTACGAGGTCTTACCCCCCAAATGTAAGGTGGTTGTACTTTTCTCAACGTTTGCCCAAGCAGCAGGTCTTAAGGTAGATCACCCCATACGCTATGAGTTGGAAAACCATCAGCGTTTCAAACTGGTAAATTATATTCAATCGCCTGTAAACCAAAAGCCATCGCACAAAAAGAGTTGGTTGTCAGAGATACGAAGCAACGAGAAGATTGAATTGTGGGAATTGGAGAGGGTGAATCGGTAATCGGCCTGTCTCGGAAACCGACGCTTTTTGGAGGTTAACGAGATGATCGGTAATCGGTAATCCCTACCTGTCTTGACGGCTATGGTCTTGACGTCAGTCAGGTCACTCAACCTGCCCGCCCACTGGCGGGTCACTCAATCACTCAAACATCAACACAACCTCATCCCATTTTCTCCTTCCACATGTTTATAAACACACCCAACTAATTATCTCCGCAAAGGTTTTCGAATTTGATTTTTATAAATAAATTTGCGTTGCTTTATCACGTTACAGATATGTTTATTTCAGGAATTGAGCATGTTGTAATATCAAGTGTAGGTTTAGGTTTTCCTAAGCCTTATTCTTTTTTTTGGATCTATCAATTATCAGTCTAACAACCAAACCCTGCAACAGGCAGGTAAACCTAAAACAAACTGTATGTCAACCTATCTAATCGTTGTATTGGCCTACTTCGGCCTAATAACACTTATATCCGTTCTAACAAAGAAAGTGGCAAGCCGTTCGGCGGCCGATTACTTAGTAGCTGGGCGTAACCTGGGTGTAATTGCGTGTGCAGTGGTTGTCGCCTCCGAGTGGCTAGGAGGAATGAGCACCATTGGCGTTAGCGAGAAAGCATTTACCTCTGGAACACTGCAGCCCATTCTTTACAACATTTCCACTGCTATTGGGATGATTATTATTGGTTACACCGTTGCTCGTCATTATAGGCAAAATAATGTGCATACCGTAAGCGAAATGCTTAAGAATTTGTTTGGACAAAGAGCCAAAACGGTTTCGGCCATTGCATTTCTGTTTGCATACATCGTGCTAGCCTTTGTGCAGCTGCAAACCGCATCGAGCGTTATTTCGGCTATGTTCGATTTACCTTGGGTGTACTCTGTAATTATATCATCGGTAGTCATCACTATTTACACATATATTGGTGGAATGCATGCGTTGGCCATTACTGGTATAATTCACGTAGTAGTAATGTTTATCGGAATTGGCTATGCAACTTTCTCTGGAATTACCGATATTGGCGGATTTGCCGAGTTGAAATCAACCCTAATGAACCCTGACGTAATGGGGGGCAATACCTCTCCTGAAAATTTGTACAATCCATTTAGCGGAGGGTTGGGCTATGCCTGGAGTTTGATTTTGGGTGGTGTGCTTGGTGGTATGGCTGGTCAAGCTAGTATTCAGCCAATATTTGCTGCCCGTACCGCCGATATTGCCAAAAAAGCAGCCATTTTCTCATCACTCATTATTGCTCCTTTTGGTATTATGGTGGCAATTTTGGGGTTAGTAGCAAAAACGGGAAACTATTTCGATGTAACTACAGCCGCAAGCCCTCTTTGGAATGCCGATTTAGGTATAATAAACCCCAAGATGGTGTTACCAACCCTTATGGTTACTCCCGAATTTATTCACCCCATTATGGGAGGAGTAGCTCTTGCAGGTATTTTAGCGGCAATCTTATCAACTGTTGGCCCGGTTAACTTTGCTGTGGTCACCATTGCCACAAAGGATATTTACCACGGTATCATCAACAAAACAGCGGTTGATCAAAAAATTATCTCCACTGCCCGTAAGTTGGTTATCCTTGTTAACCTAATTACCATTCCTTTGGCGATATTCTCAAGTGGTGCAATTCTTAGCATGGCCTACATATCGTATGGCATACGTGCCATTGGAGCCATTGTAATTGTACTTGGTATTTACAAACGCGGTTGGATCTCTACCGATGGCGTACGGTTTGCTTTTATTGGAGGTACGGTTGCCGTAATTATCAATATTATTGCCAAACTAGCGGGATGGTGGAAAGTGGAGGATACTTATGTTGCCATTGCTGCTGCCATTATTTGTATTTTAATTGGGAATATGTACGCAAATAAGCGTAAGCGCGATATTAGAGCAAGGGGTATCTCTTTACCCAAATCAAAGCAATAATTTTATTTTAATATGGATATTTCAAAACCATTAGAGGGCATTAAGGTATTGGAGTTGGCCAGCGTGCTGGCAGGTCCAAGCATTGGAATGTTCCTTGCCGAGCTGGGTGCCGAGGTAATCAAGGTCGAGAACCTAGTAACCGATGGCGATGTAACCCGCAAATGGAAACTGACTACCGAAAATCCCGATTCCGATATCTCTGGCTATTTCTCATGCGTAAACTGGGGTAAAAAATCGTTGGCTATTGATATTAGCCAGTGCGATGGTTTAAATGTGATTTACAAGCTGGTTAAGCAGTGCGATATTGTGCTGGCAAACTACAAACCCGGCGATGCAGAGAAGTTACAGGTCGATTATCAAACCTTTAAAAAGATAAACCCAAACCTAATATATTCCCACGTTACGGGTTATGGGCTTAGCAATCAGCGGGCTGGTTTCGATGCAATAATTCAGGCCGAGAGCGGCTTTACCTATATGAATGGCGAACCCGATGGTCCTCCCACCAAAATGCCTGTGGCGCTAATGGATGTTCTGGCAGCCCATCATCACAAGGAGGCTATTCTGGTAGCATTGCTTCAGCGAGAGCGTGGTCAGGGTGGTTGCTATATTGATGCTTCGCTTTTTAAAGCAGGGGTTTCATCGCTCGTAAATCAGGCAACCAATTGGCTGGTGAGTAATAAAATACCGCAGCGGATGGGTTCCGATCATCCAAACATTGTTCCCTACGGCACAATTTTTAATACCTCCGATGGAAAAGGGATAGTTATTGCCGTTGGTACCGAGAAGCAGTTCGCCGAGTTGGTCGATCTGCTGGGTAAGCCCGAGCTGGCAGCTGACTCTAAGTTCAGCAAAAATTTTAGCAGGGTGAAAAACAAGGCCGAGCTAAACAGAATTCTACAGGAATTAATTATCAAATACGATCGCGAAAGAATTCTTGAGATGTTGGCTAATCGCAAGGTTCCTGCTGGTGGGGTTTTCAATATGCAAGAAGTTTTTGAAACACCCGAAGCACAAGAGATGATTCTTGAGGCACCTGTTGGCGAGAACGCAATCAAAGGGGTTAGTTCTATTGCTTTTAGTATTAATGGGCTCCCATCGAGTGGAGGAATGAACCATCCACCTCATTATGGCGAGCACACCTATCAAATCCTTTGCGATGAGCTTGGAATGGAGCTCGAGGAAATTGAAAATCTAATCAGTCAAAACATAGTGTATGCAGCAAACAAGTAAAAGCAAGATGGTGATTACCGATGGCTCTCGGCTTATGATCGAGGCCATGGCAAAGGCCGGCGCCGATGCGTTTATTGGCTACCCCATCACCCCGGCAAACCTACTGTACTCCTACTCGGCAGCACGGATGCCCATAATGCTTCCCGCTCCCGACGAGATTACCACTATGCAGTGGATGACAGGACTTTCAACAGCAGGCAAACTGCCTGTTACGGCTACCTCGTTCCCTGGTTATGCGCTAATGCTTGAGTCTATCAATATGGCATTTATGATGGAGATGCCCATGGTGATAATCCTTGTGCAGCGTCTTGGCCCAGCCACGGGAACTGCTACCTGCGGTGCGCAGGGCGATTTGATGTTGCTACGGGGACAAATATCGGGTGGTCACCAATTGCCCGTGCTGTGCGCATCGGACTATAAGGATTGCTGGACATTGGCTGCCGAATCGGTAAAACTGGCCGAAAGGTTACGCACGCCCGTGGTGCTGCTAACCTCCAAGGAGGGGATTATGACCCAGCGAAGCTTCGATCTTTCGGTTTTAGAAGATATTAAACCAGTTGTTAAGAAACGATACAGCAAGAGCGAACCATATCTTCCTTACCTAGCCGACAATTCATTAGTACCCGAATTCTTAGAGGTAGGGAATCCAAGTCATCAGGTAAGGATTACAGCCTCTACACATGATACCAAAGGAATTCTACAGCATTCAACCCCCGAGGCGCTGGCCAATACAGTTCGCTTGGAGAATAAGGCTAATCATCATCTTAAGTCATACACCTTTTTTGATATTGACGAGCAACCCGAGGCCAAGAAATTGGTTGTGGCTTTCGATATCTCGGCCAATGCAGCAATTGATGCGGTGGCCATGATGCGCGAGCAGGGCGAAAAGGTATCGCTGCTAGTTCCCAAAACCCTATTCCCAATTCCCGATGAGTACTATAACATAATGGATAAGTACGAGAAGGTGGTGATGGTTGAGGAGAACCTAAATGCCCAGTATGCCCGTATTCTATTTGGGCATCGACTACCCAACAAAATAGCTACCGTGGGCGCACTTGGTAAGATGATTACACCACAGGAAATTATAAACGGAGGAAAGTAACCATGAGCACACCATTTTTAAATACACCAAATTTACCCTTTTGTAAGGGTTGTGGTCACGACCTGATTGCTAAAAGTACTGCTCAGGCGCTTGAGAAAATTGGGCTTAGCCCCCTCGATGTGATAATGGTTACCGATATTGGCTGCCATGGTATTATCGATAAAACCTTAAATACACACACCGTTCACGGATTGCATGGACGCTCCGTCGCCCTGGGTGCAGGTGTTTCGTTCGCCATGGAGAACACCGATAAAAAGGTGATCGTTTTCCTTGGTGATGGTGGTTCAACCATTGGCTTACAGCACATTATCGAGGCATCGAGGATGAACCTGAATCTTACCATTGTTATCCACAACAATATGCTTTACGGGATGACCGGTGGCCAAACCAGCGGTTTAACTCCTACCGGTTTTCGCACCACCACATCAATGGATGGTAACCCATTTAGTGCACATGATATTTGCAAGTTAACCCACACCGCAGGTGCAGCCTACGTTACCCGAATTTTGGGCATAGGCAATATCAGCGATAAGCTGGCCGAGGCATACAGCGTTAAAGGATGCTCAGTGGTTGAGGTGGTGGAGATTTGTCCCAGCTACGGCGTGAAGTTCAATCCCAAGCGCAAGCTTAGCGAGATTATGGAATCGATGGGACACAACGAGGGTGTTTGGACTAACGATAGATCTGCCTATGCATATCCAAATACACCAAAGCTAAACAATTTGCTTGATAAATTGCCAGTGATTGAGCAGAAGCATACAGGTGGTTTGGAAAAGCATTTTCAGCTAGTAATGACCGGCTCGGCTGGCGAGGGCGTTCAGGTGGCATCGGCCATTCTTGCGCGCGCTGCGTTGAGTTCGGGCTACCAGGTTACCCAAAAGGGTAGCTACCCAGTAACAGTGGGGGTGGGCTTCTCAACATCGGAGGTTAACATCTCACCCGAGTCCATACATTACCACGGTATGGCCAGTCCCGATGCCATTCTGGTTACCTCAACGGATGGACTTAACCACCAAATGAAGCGCATAAATGCTATAACGGATGGTCTACTTCTTATTGACTCGAGTCTTGAGGTACCCAGCACAGGAGCCAAGGTGGTTAGCCACGATTTTAGGGTTGCTGGACCCAAGAATGCAGCTCTTTACTCGCTGCTTATGTTCGCCAATATCACTGGACTGGTGAAGCGCGATGCTATTATCGATGCCTTAAACGATATGGGGCTAGGAGAGAAAATTCCAGTGGATAAGATTGAAGGATTGCTTAATTCCTAGAGATATCAATGTAAGGGAGAGGGTGTCTCATAAGTCTAAAAATCATTTTTATTCTCTTTGTGTTTTTTGTGATTTCTTTGTGAGTCTTAGAAGCTGTTTAAATTTTGAAATCTCAATTAACAGCCGCCCTCGTTAGAGGGCAAATA
>DDWD01000035.1 GCA_002345825.1 Bacteroidales bacterium UBA2295 | reverse complement strand
GCCTTAAACTAGCGCCATTCGGGGCTGTCCCCTTTTATAGAAATTTGCTAACCAAAAAAGGGGAAGGCTACTTTTCCCGTCAACGCCTTCACTCCCCATACAGTCAAGCAAAGTAGCCTGGCCCCTTTTTTGGGAATCGCGGTAATTGACCAAAGTTTCTAGTCTTTTATCTCAAACAATCAGGCCAAGGGCATGTGATGAAAAGTAAAAACAAACTATATGCCTCAACGCTTGATTATCACAGAGAAACCCCCCACGTAAGCCTAGAGGAACATGTAAGAAACAAAATTATTTCCCTTGGTAGTAAAGTTGCTAAAATAGAAAGAATTTACCTAGACAAGCGTTACTGGATAATTCTCAGAGATGCAGAAATTGGTTACTCGAAATCCAGTCATGGAAAAGAGCTTTTATTAAAGCTTCGAGAGCGAATCCATTCAGGCTCTTCTATTTGCCCAATAAGCGAATCAATTTTTATTGAGCTACTTAAACAAGAAGACCCTGTTACTAGAAAAGCGACTGCGAAACTTATTGACGAACTAAGCACAGGAGTCACTCTAATTCAACACCCAGACAGGGTATCTCAGGAACTTGCTAATTATTTGTACCTAACCGCTGGATACTCAGATCTCTATCCAATAGAAGAGCTCGTATGGACAAAACTGAGCAATGTCTTAGGGGACAGCCGCCCCGCGAACACTTTGTTTTCTGCCAAAGATGAGTTGGCTATACAAAAAGCTTTTTTTGACCACCTGTGGGAGTACCCACTTTCAGAAATGATTGAAATTTTGGGTAGAACTAAACCACCCGCAGACAACTTTGAACAATTAGCTACCCAGATCAATTTAGAAAACCGCAAACATTCCACTGATGTTAGTAGCTTTAAGCAGGTGTATTTGTCCGAGTTTAAAGGTGCTTTAAGCGTGGCCATGCCCGCGGCACGTCAAATAATTGAAGTAATTATATCGAAAGCCTCAGGTCAGACTTTTGAACACCCTCCCGCAGTAAAAGCTGCGTATGAAAATCAATTGCTTGAATATTTTGCTCAAGCATTTAAAAAAAAGGAAGTTGCTATGGCTTTGCCAACTTTGCATATAGGAGCACTCTGTCATGCAGCCGTCCGCTGGGACAAAAAACGAAATTTGTCAGCCAATGACTTCTATGATTTTCACCATGCAGAAGCAGCAATATCGTATTGCCATGTTTTCATGACCGAAAACCCACTAAAGGTGATGTTGGAGCAAAGGCACTTAAACATAAACAACGACTTCAACTGTAAAATTATTTCATCTGTAGAAGAAGCCTTAGATTGGGTTTCGAATTCCGCGGACTCTGGGGAAGTTGCTTTCTAACTTGCTAATTGATGATACTTTTAGCCTATGCCTCGTCAACCTCGCTTAGATATCCCACATGTCCTGCATCACGTTATCGTCCGCGGTATAGAGCGCCGCGACATATTCATCGATGACTGCGACCGGGAGCGTTTTGTGAATCGCCTTTCGTCTTTATTAACGGAAAGCGCCACGAAATGTTTTGCCTGTTAGTTCCGGGGACAGTTTACTTAATTACCACGCAATGAGCTAAGCGAAAGCGTCAGCGCAGATGGACGAAGTACAGATTGAGGAGTTCGGGGGACAACTCACTTAATTACTGAAAATTGTGCTGCAAACCGCCGATTAAAGGCCATGAAACTAAGCGATCTGGGTTTTGACCCCTGGTTCGAACAACATGCCGCTCAATTCCAGCAGCAAGGCTGCTGGATTTTGGGGACACCTTACTTGGAATTCAGGGGACACATCACTTAATTGACCAACTATTCACGCAAAAAGGGAATGAGGGACGAGCATCATGCCACATGAATAACTTACATGACTTACCAACGTCCCCTATGGCTTTGAGGAGCTAATGTTATGATAGGCAAAACTTGTAAAAATATTTTAAAAACCCCCTTCCTTTTTTTGGTGTTTTTTACAGCGTCAATAACGATTTCGATGGCCAGTTCATACAAGTGCGTAGATGTTGAGTGCCAGCACATCGATAACGGATTTTAGTGCCACGACATCGCTGACACTCAACATGGTTTATCTGAGTTTGTAATCAAATTCTTCGACCTGGGTTTTGTCCAGATAGAGCTTTAGCTTCTGTTCTTTGACATCGATAGTAGCCACTACGTATTCGAGCTTCAGTTCTGGTGGAACGGGAAACAGTTCACCGAGAATGTTGAGCTTGAGATCGCTGCGAATCAGACGAACCAAATGGTAACGGCCTGTTTCTGGTTTCTCCAGTCGCAGTTGGGGCTTGTCGTCTGGGTTCGGGAACCTCAGAGTTGCCTTGCTCGCTGCAAGTGCCTTGATTGGCGTTTTCCCACCGAGTTTGCTGTAACGGTAGGAACTGTTGTGCCGCTGTTCAAAGGCCATTGTCCCGGCAGCCAGTTCATCGGTCGAGGTCATAACCAGCTTGCTGAGAAACTTCTGCTGGTAGTGATCATTGAACTGCTCGATGTTTCCATTACGCCACGGCTCGGCCATGGGAACAAACCAGGGTTCAACACTATGCTGCAGGCAAAGCCGGACAAACTGGCTCAACGTTCGCGGATACCTCGGGCTGCCAAGGAAAGACATGGCGTTATCAACCTGGATGTTGTCCGGTATTCCCAGTCGCGACCAGATGTCCCAGGTTCCGTCCAGAACCTCTTCTCCCGACTTGGTAAGTGAGGAGTGCAACCCACAACGTGCCGTTGCCTTATCGATCGCGTTGAGCCCGTAGAAGCGGATCGGCCCAGTCAAATAGCAGGGGCCAACCAGATCCATCTGATGGGTTTGATTCGGCAGCAGGGACGGAAGTTTGGGATAAGACGTTCCCTTCGGCTGATACTTGCCGGTTCTGCGATGAGTGAGATCATTGCGTTCGAGAATTCGATTGATCGTGCGCAGTGAAGGCAACGGTTGGACACCAAGGTCTTCCAACTCCCACAGAATGGCCTGCGCACCGCAAAACAGGTCCTGGTTGTAGAGATTCAAACGCACGAGTTTGACGATCTCCTCAATCTCGGCCGGCGTGCGACATGGTGTTGACAGCGGTTTTCGAGAACGATCTTCAAACCACAAAGGATCGTCTTCTCTATGTCGCTTAACCCATTTGTAAAGCCAGAATTTTGACTTGCCGAGGGATACACAAATTGCTTCAGGGCTTTCACCTGCCTTGAAACGCTGAACAGCCAAAACCCGGCATTTCTTGATTTCATCATCCATGAACACCTCCCGAAGGGAATTAGGTGTTCACAGGTTTACGTGGCTACTATTCGATTGTCAGAGAACTTTTGTTATCGATGTCCTGGCACATTTTTCAGTAATCGATGTTGTGGCACTCAACACGTAGACGCAAATAATTCAATACATTTCAGCAATAACGGACAGTGCCCAGTTGGGTACACACTCACAATCAAATCTACAGGTTATGAAAGCGGCGATAACACTGCTAGAGACAGTGATAAAAGTGAAACAAAGGCAGGGGAAAATTATGTAGACCAAAACAAGGTTAGACTTGAGAGAAAATTCATAAATGAGAGAATCGAAAAGTTTAAGTATTGTGACAATAAAATGTATTCAAAGAAAGATTGCGAACATACTCTTGAAATCTATAAGGAGCGATTGAGGCTACTTGATAGTGACCCAGAGTATTATTTCTACAAAATGTCAAAAAAGTAGAGGTCCTGAGAAAGGGGACTGGCTGCTTTTACACATGCAGTTAAAGATAGGGAAACGATACCTCTTTTAATCGATCGAAATGAGGGACGTCCATGAAATTATGCGTTATCCCTGTTTTATCATCATGCCACACGAATAACTTACATAACTTACCAACGTCCCCTATGGGTGAGGCTCTTAGTCATAAAATCGACGCCGCCGCGACCGACCTCTCGTCGCATCGACGGGATACCGAGGCACATGGGGCAAAGTGGCAGGTTCGAGAGAAAGACGAGTAGGATTTTGGTGATTGTTAAACTAATGAACGACAGAATCTCAATTTGTCAAGCCTGACCCCTTTTCCAAAAGTTCAATAAAATTCACAGTGGCGAAGCAAGTCTTGACCAAAATATTTTTTAATAAATTTTACCTACTTTTTATTAGGAGGGTTTATGCATCGAATCACCAAATATTTAATCACAATTTGTATGATTATTTTATGTGGTTGCGCTTTTGTTACTGATAAAGGTAGGTTTAATGACGTAAAATATGTAGAAGGTAATAGTTGCAAAACAAATAAAAAAGTTATTGTTTACATAAAAGACATTGAAGGTCGTCTTCCATACTACTTTGGAACGTTAGACAGCTATTATAAAATTACTCAAAAAGCACTTTCAGATTCAGGTTGCTTTTCTGAAATACAACTTTTGAAGTTCCCTATTTCTGAATATGAAAATGATGTAATTTATTTAGATTTAAGTTTCAAAAATTCTAGTGGTTTTATCCCCGTGTTAACACCAGTACTTGGTATCGCAATACCAATGCCATACGACTCTAATATTTCACTCAGTTATATAATCCATTGAGGCTGTAGATTAACCCCGAAA
>DDWD01000215.1 GCA_002345825.1 Bacteroidales bacterium UBA2295 | reverse complement strand
ATTCCTCGCCAATATGAGCCATGAAATCCGCACCCCGATGAACGCGATATGCGGATTTTCTCGACTATTGGAACGCAATAATCTAGATGAAAAGAAAAGGGTTGAATTCATCGACATAATCAACGCAAATAGTCAACAGTTGCTAGGAATAATCAACGATATTGTTGACATCTCAAAAATTGAATCGGGACAGGTTAAGGTAGTAGAAACCGAATTCGATCTTAATACACTGATCGACAATATCGTAAATTCAGTGGCTCCGACAATTAACAAGCGAAAAGTTCAGCTGAATATCACCAAAAGGCTTCCCAACACCCAGAGTAAAATAATTAGCGATGAGGTAAAGCTAGGACAAATACTTACTAACTTGCTGGTTAATGCAATAAAATTCACCAAGGAGGGGAATATTGAAATTAGCTACAAACTCAAGGATAACGAAACGCTTGAGTTTAAAGTTAGTGACACTGGCATTGGAATTGCCAACGAGAATCTCTCCCAAATCTTTGAAAGGTTTCTGCAGGTAGAAGGTACTTCTGTTGACAGTCGAAAAGGAACCGGATTAGGCTTACCCATCTCAAAGGGTTTTGCTGAGCTATTGGGTGGCAGCATTTGGGTTGAATCGGAGCTAGGCATTGGATCTACGTTTGGTGTTACCATTCCATATGTTCCCCAAAAACCAACTGAGGTAACTACATCGGGAGAAGGTAAGGCTAGCAAAAGCTGGGCAGGTAAAACCATATTAGTAGTTGAAGACGATGAGCACACCCAATACTTTATCAAGGAGGTTTTAGCTAGCTCGGGGGTTACCACCATTTTTGTTGATGATGGAGAAAAAGCAGTGCAGGCGTGTAAAGAAATGAACCAAATTGACCTTGTGCTGATGGACATTAAGCTACCAAAAATGAATGGTCTTGAAGCAACTAGGCAAATACGTCGGTTCAATAAAAACCTGCCCATTATTGCCCAAACGGCCCATGCCTTTACATCCGATTCGGAAAATGCAAAGGAAGCAGGTTGTAATGGTTTTATTACCAAGCCCATAAACATTAATGAGCTAAACGAGCAGATAAGCAAATATTTGGGCTAGAAATCACTTAGAGTTACGCCTATTAACAATGTAAACACCGCTAAGCACAAACAAACCGCCCACAATCTGGTTGATGCTTAGGTCCTCACCCAATATGACCAAGGCAAGCAGTGCAGTAATAACCGATTGTGAAAGCAGCGTAACCGAAACATTGGCTCCCTTAAGATGACCCAAAGCGTAGTTTATCGATACCCATCCTCCAAAGTGAGAGATAAATCCTAATCCCACAAGAGCAGACCAGGTCTCTCGGGAATACCCTGTGAATGGATTTCCTATAACGAGGTTGGCAATAAAAAGCAGTAACACCATGAAGAGAATTGAAAAAAACATAAAAGTGATAGTATCGACGCGTTTGCGAGAGTCGAATGTAAAAAGCAAGTACAGCGCATAAAGAAACCCAGCCACAATGGAAAGGATATCGCCATAGTTAAACTCCATGGTTTGCCATGCTTTTAACCCTATTAGGATATTAAGCCCAAGTAGAGCCAAAAGTAACCCATACCAAAATTTTGCTGCCAAGCGTTCGCGGAAAACAACCAGCGATATTAGCCCAACCCATACCGGGGCATTATTGGCTAGAAGGGTAGAAGTGGCCGCCGAGGTTAACAGTATTGCAGTATTCCATAAAAATAAATCCAAGGCAAAAAATGCTGCTCCAATAAATATCAACCATAAATCGCGCTTGGAAGGAACCTTACGCCCCTTATAAATCCATATAGGCGTAATAGCCAATCCCGCTATAAATATTCTATAAAATGTGGAAACTGAGCCCGGTACATTGGCCAGCTTCACAAATATTGCTGAAAAACCAATGCAAATAATTCCAAAAATAAGCGCCATGGAGGCTAGATATGGCGATGCTAAAAATCTCTTTACCATTGCATAAAATATTGGGTGCGAATTTACAGCTGTTTACTGGTATTTTTGCTGAAACCAGAAATATACCTAAAGGTTTTTACTAGTTTTGTGGCCAAATTAATTCAGCGCACTTGAGATATTTTGTTCGAATTGGATACAAAGGCTATAACTACAGGGGTTGGCAACGACAACCCAATGTACCCACTATTCAGGAAACCATAGAGAATTGCATAAGCAAAATTTTACACCAGCCCATAACCTGTATTGGTTGCGGGCGAACCGATGCGATGGTTCATGCCAGCCAGTACTACTTCCACTTCGATTTTTATGATGAATGGGATTTCGACCTGATGTTTAGGCTCAACAAAGCACTCCCTAACGACATTAGTATTTTTGAGATTATTCCAATGGATGGGTACCCCCATGCTCAAACCAATGCCATATCCCGAACCTACGACTACCTCCTACATACCAACAAAGATCCACACTTGAGCGAGTTAAGCTCGCTTTACCCTCAGAATATTGATATTCAGCAAATGCGTAACGCAGTAATGCTTATTCCTAATTATTCCGATTTTATAAACTTTTGCCTATGCCCTATCAACCATAGAAGCACATATTGTGAGGTTTCATCGACTAGATTATTTGTCCATAGAGCAGGTAATATGGTTAGATTTCAAATTACGTCCAATCGGTTTTTACAGGGAATGGTAAGGCTACTCGTGCAGGGTTTAATCGATATCGGTACTGGAGAGCTTAGCCTTAACCAGTTTGAAGCATTGCTTAATACCTCGGAACCTAATAAAAAAAACAAACCGGCTTACCCACAGGGGTTGTACCTTTCAAGGGTTGAATATCCATTTATCGAGAACCAGAACCAGTCCACTTTTTTCAATTTACTGGAAAACTCCAACTGGATAGAGCTATAGCTTGCCTAACGGCTAAACCAAATTGTTCTATTATTCAAACTCGACTGAAAAAAACCGAATTCCTTTTCAATATAATCAATGGACTGTGGGTGGTAAAAGAAGACATGGGTTGGGTCATTTTTGTAATACCACTGGGCAAAATCTACACAATCATAAAAAATATCAGTCATACAAATTAGCTTGCCCCCTGGTTGCAACATCGATTTAAGCTGAGCAAACTCACTATGGGGTTTATAAAAATGCTCGATGACCTCGCAGCAAACGATGTAATCGTACTTCTTGGATAGCACTTCTGGTTTGTTACAAAAAAATGGGTCGTACTGATCAATATTATACCCTTTTTCGCTTAACACTTGGGATATTACAGGTCCTGTACCTGCGCCAAAGTCAAGTCCCATATGCTCCGACCCAAAGTTATCAAACACAACTTCCAAAATAGGTTTCACAAAATTTCGATAACCGGGATCGTTCACATCGTTGTTGTGTTCTAGGTAGCGACTCTCCTCCTCCTCATAACTTAAATGTGCCAAAGGATCGACAAAGGCAGATTTGCAATGTGAACAGCGGAAATAATTCCTATTTAGATACTTATATAAGAACTCTGAGTTTTTTCCACAAAGAGGGCATGTAGGTTGCATAGCATTGAAATTCAGGGAAATTAGATGCTAAACTTATAAAAAATTGAGGAATAAAAAAAGGGAAGCAACTGCTTCCCTTAAAGTAGTCGGGGTGGCAGGACGAAATATCACTTAACACCACCAAAGCACACAATCCAATAAAAACAACAATACAACGCTACAATTTACATTTAATAGGGCTTTTATAAATATTAAACTGTTAACCGTTGATAAGTTGTGTTAAAATATAGTTGTTATTTCTGGTGCATTTCTGGTGCATTTTGTATATTTGCATAAACAATACCTCCGATGCTATGGCAAAAATTCAATTTTTCACACGATCAAAGGCAAAAAATAAGGTTATTAATCTACAATGTAGGTTAAGGGATGGCGAATTAGTTGACCTTATTGCGCACACTGGAATAAAAGTAAATACAGATCACTGGAGCAACAAAACGCAAACGGTCAAAAATATTGCTGATGCTACTTACAAAGACGAGATTAACGCAACACTAAGGGAACTAAACAGCCATATTCTAAAAGCCCTAACAAGCGCAGAACCCTCAAAAGAATGGCTAAACGCTACTATTGATAAATTTCATCACCCTGAGAAATATGAATCCAAGCAAGTAACCCTATTTAGTTTTATAGGTGATTTTATCGACAAAGCACCCACCAGAATAAACCCCAAAACAGGGCGACCCGTATGCTATAAAATGAGAAGAGAATACGAGCGCACGTTTCACTACCTAAAGGGATTTGCCGAACACCATAAACGTAACATTGGTTTTAGTGATATTGATCTAGATTTTTACCACGACTTTATTGCCTACCTTCAAAGCCTCAACCTAGCACAAAATACCATAGGTAAGAAAATACAAACCCTAAAGATATTTCTAAATGCTGCAACTGATGCAGGTATAAATACCAATATGGCATTTAAGAGCCACCGTTTCACAGCCATTAATGAGGAAAGCGAAAGCATCTACCTTAACGATATGGAACTAGCAACGCTATTCGATATGGATTTAAGCAAAGATGTTCGGCTGGAACGGGTGCGAGATTTGTTTTTAGTTGGATGCTGGACGGGGTTACGTTTCTCCGATTGGAACAAGGTAACGCCCTCGAATATCACCAACGGCAATTTGAAGTTGAAACAGCAAAAAACGGGCGGGGTGGTGTTAATTCCTTTACACCCTACTGTTGAGTATCTAATCAATAAATACAACGGCAATTTGCCCGAGGTTATCACCAACCAAAAATTTAACGATTATTTAAAAGAGGTTGCAAAAATGGCAGGGTTTACGGATGTGGTGCATAAGACCATAACCAAGGGCGGGATAACACGCACAACTAAATACGAGAAATGGGAACGGGTAACCACCCACACCGCACGCAGAAGTTTCGCTACCAACCTATACAACGCTGGGTTGCCCTCAATCACCATTATGGCAATAACTGGACACCGTACAGAGCAAGCGTTTTTAAAATACATTAAGGTTACCCCCGACGAACACGCCAATAAGGTGCGGGAACTATGGAACAGGCAATCAATGCGAGTTGTTAATGAATAAATAAGGCAATGGAAAAAATAATCATATCAAAACTGGACGAAAGCACGCTGATGCATTCAGATGTTATCTGGGATTACTACCAAAGAGAATGGCAATTTTCAACCATTAGTTACAACGATATTTATATTAATATACCAATACTAAAAGAAGCATCACATACTATTGAGGGGCAAAAATACCCTTGGAAACAATACATAGAGGGTTTTTTAAGTGAGTACAACAAGCCATTGCCAAAAGATATTGATTTAACGCTACATTTAAGCCACGTTCAACCAAACCCACCCTTACCAGTTGCCCCCGCTGGGTTTAGCAATAGCAATGCAATAAACTATGGGGTAACTATGGCACGGGCTTTTAAGGTATGGGAGTTTATCGCTGAACGGTTACCAGACTTTGAGAAAATATTTCAGGGAGGAGAATACAATAAATGGGATAAGTTATTTAATAACCTTATTGACAAAAAGATTAAGGATGTTAGTTTAGCAGATTTTAAAGAAGTGATGCACCATAAGAGACGGCCAAACGGTAAAGGTCAAATATTATGGATTGGGGAAAAATCGGAGGCTATGTTTTTTCAACAGAAATATGATTTTTCAGTAAAGCAATTAAATGAATGTTTCAAGTCTTATAAAGGCGGGGTATTTCATACTCATAACCGAACCTTTACTTCACCAGAATCGGCAGACCCTGAGTTTTTAAAACTTCTTACATAGCAAAATTTATTTATTCCGACACCTTACAAGCCTGATTTTCAGGCTTTTTTTGTTTGGTATCGACACCTATCGACAAAAAGTGTCGTTAAATACCTGATTTTCAGTGCATTAAGTGGCGTTTCGTACTGTATATTTGTATCAACAAATTAAAAAAAGTTGCTATGAATTTACAGGAATTAATAAAAAGTGAAGGCATAACGCTAAACGTAAAAAGCGAAGACCTCACAGCCTTTGCCAACCAGTTAGCAAGCCAGTTGCTAGAAGCACAAGCAAGGAACACCCCACCACCACCCACGGGCGAAACATACCTTACCACAGACGAAGTTTGCAGAAAACTATCAATTAGCCGTGTTACCCTATGGGAATGGGATAAAAAAAAGATTACCAAGCCAGTACGTTTTGGGAACTTGAAACGATACAAGTTGTCGGAACTCGAAAAGATTGGTGCATAAAAAAAGCCCAATGCTGGCAGGCGACCAGAGGGCTTTAGGCTTAATCAAATGAATATGAATCTATGGCAAATATAGTGAACCCCAACGGAATAACAACGCTAAACGACCCCTTTTTTAAAGGTGTGAAACAGCCCCCTCCAGCACCTGAGTTGCTTTTACTTAAATCGGGTAACGATTGGCTAATTGAGGGCGAAAAATTACCCCCTCTCAAATTCTATTTATCCGAATTGTTAACCGAGGGCGATTGCACCATAGTTTATGGAGAACCCAATGCAGCTAAAACATTGTTTGGCGTGCAAACGGCCAACAGCATCGCCAACGGTACGAGCGTTGAACCATTTGTAAATGATAACAAGGCGCAAGTAACAATGTATGTTGATTGCGAACTGAACATAAGGCAATTTACAACTCGATATGCTGGAATAAGATTTTCACAAAATTTCTACCGATGCGAGCTCAACCCAGACTACGAGCCTGCAAATTTTGAGGCGGAAATAATAAGCCAAATTGAAGCACAGGCAATAAAGATAGGTGCTAAGGTTGTATTTGTCGACAACATCACTTGGTTGCTAAACGAGACCGAAAAGGGCTCAGATGCTGGCAAGTTGATGAAAGCCCTACTAAAGTTAAAAAATCGACTCAATATAACTATGGTAGTGATAGCGCACACGCCTAAACGCTCAGGAACTGACCCCCTGGGCTTAAAGGATATTGCAGGCAGCAGCCGACTAGGCAACTTTACCACCAGCGCAATAGCAATCGGTAAAAGCATTAAAGATGAACATCTACGCTATATCAAATGGACCAAAACACGGAATACAGCCAACGAGCACGGAAGCGAGAATATTGCAGTGTTTGAGATTTCAAAAAATGATGCTGGCGTGGTTGGCTTAGAGTTTATTGAGTACGATAGCGAGCGCAATCACCTAATGGAATTACCTGAAAAAAAGCGACTTGAGGAGATTGAAGTCATTAAAGATATGTACCTCAGAGGGGCAACACAAAGAGAAATAGCAGAAACACAGGGGTGTTCTCTAGGAAAAGTGAACAATATAATTAAAAAAATAAAAAAATAATGAACATTGAACATAAGCCATACAACCCAGCACCCATAAGGCTTACACGTGTTCACATAGGGTTGAACAAAGTGAACAAAATGAACACGGGCGTTCAAAATGTACATCCTGTTCACATAGGGTTGAACACGGGAAACCCACACAGCACTAAGGGTAAAGGTAGTTTGTTCATTTGTTCATTTTTAAGCGTTACGAGATGAAAGCACCTGAATTTATAGAGTACGTCCGCACCCTAATGTTCTGGAGGTTGAGGCTCAAAAATGAGGTTGAGCGCACGGCGGTTTATATTCCATACTCCAAGGTGCTAGAGTTTATCCCTACCGATACTAAAGAGGTATTGGCGCAATTGGTTGCCAGCGGTCAACTAGAGATAACACAGCACACCAGCACCAACGAAAAAACATACTATTGCTACAAGGCACTGCAAGCGGGTTACATTACCCCCCACCTACTAGAGCCAAAGGGTGCGCCCTTAACCCCGTTACATTTTCAAATGATGCAATATCTACTTCATATCGAATTACCCAACGATAGCGAAGCGACTATTTTTTTTAAAACATTCCAGTTGCTGAAAAATGATTTCTTGAGGCTATTTTTTACCGTCGATACGTTTTGCGGACGGGTGCATACGCCTTTGACAAATTTACATAGACCACTCAGGAAAGATCTTTTATTCTTTGGCAATCCCATTGCATCGCTGGACGTGGCACAAATGCAACCCACCATATTAGGTAAAATCCTATTTGAGAATATAGGCACAAATGAGTTTAGCACGTGGTTAAACGACGGCAAAGACATTTACTGTATGCTGCAATCAAAAGCCAATTTGGAGACCCGAGACCAAGGGAAAAAGCGATTCTTTGAGATACTATTTAGCAAGCCTAACAACCAACTTGTAAAACTATTTGGCGAAAGCGACTGGATAACGTGGATAAACCAGACGAAAAGCCAGCGCCTTGAAGAGAACCCACATAGTAACAAGCCACATAGTAACATAGCCTATTTGCTTCAATCCACTGAGGTGCAAATAATGGCTAAGGTATGGGAACGGTTGGCAGGCGCAAATATTCCGTTTATCAGCATCCACGACGAAATAATAATTCAGAGCCACCACCTAAAGCAAGCCCATAAGATTTTTGATAGCGTGCTGCAAGTCGAATTTAATCGCTACAAATTGAATAACAAAGCGGGCGACAATCCACCAGCACCAACGCCAAAACCAAGCCTATTTGAGATGCAAAGGCAATGGTATTGCTTAATGCTGGAAGCGCAATTTAAAGGCGAACCACAGCCCGAAAACACGCTAAAATTAGGACGGTGTGATACCATATCCAAGGCAACCGAGCTAATCAATACCCATTACCAACAGGTTGGCAACGGATTTACAGAATACAGGCAACGAATTGAGGAACTAATAAATATTAATCACTTAAACCCCAATTAACATGAAACCAACGAAGCAAAACATTCTCGAGCTACTCTTTTGCATTTGTATAGGTGCGCTGGCAGGTGCAATCATTTCTGAATTGATTATTCAATACTTCAGTTAAATACAAATCATCTATTCACTAATCAAACAATTTTACTATGGACAAAATCAAAGTGTATTCAGAACCACGGTTTGAAAATGAAACCGAGAACAACGCCAAACTACTGGCAGAAAATTTACAACTGCTAGTTAATGAGTTTAACAGCCTCAACATTGGCGAAAAGGTGCAAACACAGGACTTGCCAACCCTATGCGGAAACCCTCAAATGCTATTCGATGCGAGGCTAAACAGCACAATCGAAGTGCCAGCGGGTTTAAATCGTGAGAAGTATATCCAGTTGCTAGAGTTACCCAGCTTGAGCAAAGTACTCGCAGCACAAAAGGAGGTTGCTAAGGTGCGCACCCTATCGCTTGACCTTTTCACAATCGAAAATGAAGAGGTAAAAATAATCTCTGACCGTTTAGAGTTGGCTAAAGATGCGAAGAGTATCTACATAACATCTGACGGCAAGGCAGCCCAACCCGTTCAAATGTTGCTGGATGCTATGGAGCGTCTCAACAAGATCAATAGATTAATGGGGCACACAATAATTGAAAATAAGGATTTGAACAGGGTATTCGATACGGTGGGCACGGGTAACGTTAACAAGTACGACCTTGCTTTGAACCCTTGGAAAATCAAAGAATACATAAAGAATTGTGAGCGAATTCCTGACAAACCCAAAAAAGTAGCCTTATGAGAAATGAAAAACTAAAGGAGGTGAAAAAATTGCTTAGGTATGCCGACACTGAGGAGCGTGTTCTAAAGGTAGACGGGATTGTCAAAACGATTGCCACCGTAAATAAGCATACGGGCGAAGTGCTGGAAACTTGGAACTACATTGACCTCGGTGAAGGTATGAGGCCAGAAAGCGAAACGAGATTTTAACAGTAAACAACACTAAAAAAACAGTTAGCCATGCCTAAACCATTTCAAAAAGGAGACCCCAGAATTAACAGGGCAGGGCGCAAAAAAGATGTGCCCAATAAGTCAACCGAGGAGTTGAGGAGGTTGCTGCACGAATTCGTCAGTGCCAACATTGAGACCCTACAGGCTGACATAGATTTGCTAGAACCTAAGGATAGGCTAGCATTTGTTGAGCGATTATTGAAGCATATCCTACCCGCTCCCATAACCTCACTTGACCAGTTGTCGGAAACCGATTTGGATATTCTACTGAAAAAACTTAAAAACAGCGTGAAATGAGCAAACAGGCGAAAATAGAACAAATACGCAAGGCGTTACAACCCGCAATGGAGCACGGGGGTGCATTGTGCCTCAGGCAGCTGAAAAAAGGCGAAGAGGTACGACCAGATGACTTGTTCAGGCTGCAATGCACAAGCGAAAGCAACGGCAAGGAGGTGAAATTTAAGGATATACCCGAGGGTTTTATACCCATAACCATTTTAAAAACAGAGAATAATGACGATGACAAAGGAACAGAAAACCATATTTAGAAACATTCTAAATAGCATTAGATTGGCGAAAACCCAGACGGGGGCGAAGCGTTTGGAGACGCTCAACAGGATTGAGGCACAACTAAAGAGCCTATTGCCTAAGGACGTGCCGCAAAGTAGGATTAGAGCCCCCACCATAAACAACTACTTAGGAAAAGGAATGATGTATATTTCAAACCGTTTCCGATAGCATAAAAAAAGCTTCTTTGTTCAACTCCCCGAGCCTTTACGGTCGGGGTTTTTT
>DDWD01000071.1 GCA_002345825.1 Bacteroidales bacterium UBA2295 | reverse complement strand
ATGACTTATTAACAATTGAATATGGAATTAAATCTTTATTTTTGCCTATAACCTTTTTAGACTGGACTCATTATTGCAAAATAAACCACCATATTGCTGTGATGTTTTATCCCCAAGTTGAGGAAAATTATTTAAACTGTCTTGTTGCTCAAGTGGAGTATAACATAGCATATTAATTTTCGTTAAGTTGTGCACACCGCTTACTATAAGCAATAAACATATATAGCATCGGAGGTGTACAGCGGCATATTTTTCTAAAAATTTTGTAGTTCGATTCCTAAATGCTTTACTTTGTGCCAATTTTTATACCAACATTAAACACGCCAATGTTAAAGAACCTAGTCATAGTTGAGTCGCCCGCAAAAGCCAAAACCATTGAAAAGTTTTTAGGTAAGGATTTCACCGTTAAATCGAGCTTTGGCCATATTCGTGATTTGTCAAAGAAGAAGTTGGGTATTGATTTGGAGAAGAATTACAAGCCCGAGTACGTGGTAAATAGCGATAAGAGCAAGGTGGTTGATGAGTTGAAGAAACTATCGAAAGATGCTGAGATCATTTGGCTAGCTTCCGATGAAGACCGTGAGGGGGAGGCCATAGCATGGCACCTGTCCGAAGTTTTAAAGCTTGACCCTAAGAGAACCAAGCGAATCGTTTTTCATGAGATAACCAAGACGGCCATAGAAGCAGCCATAAGCAACCCCAGAAGCATTAACATCAACCTGGTGAATGCTCAGCAAGCCCGGCGTGTGCTCGACAGGATTGTGGGCTTTGAGGTTTCACCAATTCTATGGAAAAAGGTAAAACCTTCACTCTCGGCAGGTAGAGTTCAATCTGTTGCCGTTCGGTTAATCGTGGAGCGAGAGCGAGAGATTATATCTTTTAAGACCGACAATTTTTATAAGGTAGCGGGGCTATTTCAGGGAGATGCCAGGCTTAAGGCCGAGCTTAATTCAAGAATGAGTACCCGCGAGGAGGCTTTAAACTTGCTTGAGCAATGTAAATCGGCAAAGTTTATGGTTTCCGATGTAACAAAAAAACCATCAAAGAAAAGTCCAGCGCCTCCTTTCACAACCTCAACATTGCAGCAGGAGGCAAGCCGTAAGCTTAGCTTCTCGGTGGGTCAAACCATGACCATCGCCCAGCGATTGTACGAGGCAGGGCACATCACCTACATGAGGACAGACTCGGTGAACCTTTCGGCAACAGCCGTTGATTCCGCTAAAGAGGTAATATTAAAAGAGTTTGGAGATAAATACCACAAAGCAAGAGCATATAAAACCAAGGCCAAAGGAGCACAGGAGGCCCATGAGGCCATAAGGCCTACATATCTTGACAGGCAGAAGATATCAGGAAGCTCTGGCGAGCAGAGACTTTACGAGCTGATATGGAAGCGAACCATTGCTTCGCAAATGAGCGATGCTTCACTTGAAAAAACCACGGCAACCATTGATATTTCAAAGTCGAAGCATAAATTTTTAGCAACTGGCGAGGTGTTGCTGTTCGATGGTTTTTTAAGGGTTTACTTCGAGTCGTCAGATGAGGAGAACGAGGAAACAACCAAAGATTTATTACCACCGCTACATGCGGGCGACAAGTTAGAAGCCATTGAAATTAACGCCACAGAGCGTTTTACCCAGCGACCACCAAGGTATACCGAGGCCAGCTTGGTGAAAAAGCTTGAGGAGCTGGGCATCGGACGCCCATCAACCTACGCACCAACCATATCAACCATTTTGGCTCGAGGTTATGTTTTAAAAGATGACAGACCAGGTGTTGATAGGGAATATCAGATAATCCAGCTCAAAAAAGGTAAAGTGTCTCAATCGAAAAAGGTTGAGATACATGGTGCTGAAAAATCGAAACTTTTCCCCAGCGATATCGGAATGGTTGTTAACGATTTTCTGGTTGAACATTTTCCGAAAATTGTCAATTTTAATTTTACGGCTACGGTCGAAAAGGAGTTTGATGATATTGCCGAGGGCAATATGGAGTGGACCACAATGATAGATCGTTTCTACAAGCCATTTCATAAGGATGTAGAGAAAACTTTAAAAGAGTCTGACTATACCAAGGGCGAGAGGGTGCTCGGTAACGATCCCAAAACTGGCAAGGTTGTGCTTGTTCGTATTGGCCGATTTGGCCCCATTGCTCAAATAGGCGAATCGGAGGAAAAAGATGGCGAGAAGCCACAATTTGCCAGCTTGCTTAAGGGTCAACTTATTGAATCGATAACGCTTGAAGAGGCTCTTGAGCTGTTTAAACTTCCCCGCACTGTTGGACAATACGAGGATAAGGATGTGGTAATTGGCATAGGCCGATTTGGCCCTTACGTGAGGCATAACTCCAAATTCGTATCACTCAAAAAAACCGACGACCCCATAACCATAACGCTCGAAAGAGCCATTGATTTAATTGAAGAGGGAAGGCAAAAGGAGCGCGATAAGTACATTAAGGTTTTCGACAATGACCCCGAAACCCAGGTGCTTAATGGAAGATGGGGCCCCTTTATTAAGCACAAGGGGGATAACTACAAAATACCCAAAGGAACCAATGCTCACGACCTTACATACGAGGACTGCATAGAGATTATTGAAAAACAGCCTGCAACAAACAGCAAAAAGCCAAAAGCTGGAGGAAGAAAAAAAACAAAGAAATGAATCTAGCTGATTATTTTGATTCATCGGAAGCTCTGCCCACCACGTTGGGATTGCCCAAAAATGCTTCAATCTTCGGAAAGATTCAGGTCTTAGGCGTTAGCAAGAATATCCAAATCGACAGCTCAACGCTGGTTATCTTTGGGGTTAACGAAACCAGAAATTCTAGCAATCCAGGTGCTGCTCATAGCTCCGATGCGATTCGGCAATTCCTATACAGCCTCTCGGCATCAAACCTAAAACAACCTATGGTTGATTTGGGAAATATTAAACAGACAGCAAGCCCAGCCGATACTTACATGGCGGTTCGCGATGTGGTTGAATATCTCGTTGGAAAAGGGGCAACCTGCATTATTTTGGGAGGGACTCAAGAAATCACCTGGCCCCTTTACTTGGCAACTGCTGAGCATGTTGTAAACCCCACGGTTTCAGTTATCGATTATACCATTGATATGGGTAGTAACGATGGGGATTTTTCGTCGAGTTGCTATATCGATAAGATATTAAAAGATGGAGGAGATCAACTTTTCGCATTAAACGTTATTGGATACCAGGGCTACTTGGTTGATAGTCGACATCTAGATGTGCTATCTGCCAGAAATTACGAGCTATCTAGGTTGGGATTTGTAAGGGGAGCAATGTCTGAGATTGAGCCTACGCTTCGCGATTCGCACCTGATTAGCCTCGATATGGGATGTATAAAGCAGGGCGATTCCCCAGGGGTTGTGTATCCATCGCCCAACGGTTTTTACTCCGAAGAGATATGCCAGCTGGCAAGGTACTCAGGTGTTAGCAGCAGCGCAAAGGTATTTGGGCTATTCGAGCTAAATACGCTAAACGATCCATTTAGTCAGAGTGCCAGCCTTGGAGCGCATATTGTTTGGCATTTTATCGACGGATTTAATGCACGATCAAAATATCCCACCTTCGCAGAAAGCACATCAAATGTCAAGCGGTTTTATATCAAAAGCCCTATTCCAAAGATTGAATTGGTTTTTCTGCAGAATACCCTCACCGATTCGTGGTGGTTTGAACTTCCTGGAACAAAGAAAACCAACGGTAACCCCATTGTGGCATCATGTTCACGAACCGATTATCAGAAGGCTAGTCAAGGTGATGTACCCGACAGGTGGATGCGCATTTGGAACAGAATCAGGTAGTTTTAAAATTAATTAAAGCAATACGCTAAAATTAATTACATAAAAATTTTAGATAAGAGGTAACATTATTAATAAATTCAAAGTATAAGCCCAAAGCACACTTTTTCGATTTATCAACAGATAATTGTTGATAAAGTTTGTTGGAGAATAATTTTTTTATTTACTTTACCTAATGGTATAATGCTCTAATTAATGGGAATAAGGCTATAGTTGATGAGAAAAATATTTATAACCTTATCGTTGTTCTCTGCTTTAACTTCGATGGCTCAGCAGGATCCCTTGCTTAGCCACAACGTTTTTAACCAGATGGCCATAAACCCCGCTTACACAGGTAGTAGCGGAATGATTTGTGCTACAGCAATTCACCGTCAGCAATGGATGGGTTTTGGTGAGGGCAGTCCCATAACAAGCCTCGTTAACGTTGATGCTGCCATCAATCCCTTCGGGCTTTCCAGCGGCATAGGCCTTAATATTTTACAAGATGAGTTCGGCTTTAATAAGGATATTGGTGTTGATTTAGCCTATGCGGTAAGGTTTTCAATTCAGGGGGTCGGTAACTTGGCTTTTGGTGTTAACGGTGGCTTTATTAACAATACCCTTGAACCATCCTGGAATTTTCCTGATGCCCAAGGGCCCGATAACAACCTGGTACCCCAAGAGCCACAGAGCAGTATGAACTTTGATCTGGGTGCAGGCGTCTATTTCAATAGCAATGAAATGTTTTTTGGGATATCGGCAACACATTTAAATCAAACAACATTTTACGATGAGTACCCAAGCTATTACCGTAGACATTTTTACGTTACCGGGGGCTATTTTTTACAATTGCCGAATCAAGCATGGGAGGTAAGTCCCTCTGTTGTAATAAGTACCGACCTTGTCATAAACCATTTAACCGCAGGAATAAACTTTATATACAATAAAAAGTTTTGGGGTGGCGTTTCTTATCGTGTGGGAGAGTCGGTAACTGGTATGATTGGTATTGAACTATTTTCCGGAATGAGGGTTGGTTATGCTTACGATTTTTCCACAACAGAAATTAGTAGTTTCAATAGCGGATCGCATGAGCTGATGCTAGGATATTGTTTTTCACTCAAAAAGGAGCGTGCGCCTCAACAGTATAAAAGCATCAGATTTTTATAGTCAACAAAGAATTTTAAAAATATTTTTACGTTATTTGCAATTAATAATCGGAGTGTTATGAGAAATCTTCTTGTATTTATTGTTGTTCTTGCTGCAATTGTTAGCAGTTGTGGTCCTGGCCAGAATGGAGAGTTAACTGGAGTACCTGGTCGCAGGGGCTTTCAGGATCCTACCCCTTATGGAATGGTTTTCATTCCAATGGGATCATTCAAAATGGGAAGTGATGACGAGGATATCACCTGGGCAGTAAATGCACCCGCAAGAACCGTTTCTATTGATGCATTTTGGATGGATCAAACTGAAATTACGAACAACCAATATCGTCAGTTTGTATACTATGTGAGGGATTCAATTTCTCGGAGGCTGTTAAGCGAACAAATTGAAGATTTTTCTATCCAGGAAGATGAGTTTGGTAACCCGATTAATCCACCTGTTCTTGTATGGGATATTCCCATTGATCTTATGGACGAAGAGCAACAGGAGATTCTTAGCCAAATGTATTACCCCGAGGACGAGCGTTTTTATAGTCGCAAAGAGATTGATACACGCAAATTAAACTATGAATTTTTCTGGATTGATCTTCAGCAAGCCGCCAAAAAGAAAAACAGGTGGAACTTTGAAACAGGATCGTACGAGGAGAATGCAGAGATTACTAACCAAATGGGAGTTCCTGTTCGGGTAACCAGTCGATCTTCGTTTATCATTAGAGATAAAGTTAACGTATACCCCGACACATTGGCTTGGATTAGCGACTTTAGCTATTCGTACAATGAGCCTTACACTGCCAACTATTTTTGGCACCCATCGTTCGATAATTATCCCGTAGTTGGTGTAAGTTGGAGACAAGCCTACGCATTTACCATTTGGCGTACTCAATATCTTAATCGGTATTATGCACAACGCGGACTTCCTCCTGTTCCTGAGTTTAGGCTACCTAACGAAGCCGAATGGGAGTACGCCGCCCGCGGAGGACTCGACCACAGTATGTTCCCATGGGGTGGCCCTTACACCCGAAATGCAGAAGGTTGTTTCTTAGCAAACTTCAAGCCCCTCAGAGGAAATTATGTCGACGATGGTGGGTACAACACACTACCAGTGGGTAGTTATGAACCTAACGATTATGGATTGTATGATATGGCAGGTAACGTGGCAGAGTGGACCGCCAATGCGTACGATGAGAGTGCCTACATTTTTATGCATGATATGAACCCCGATTATAAGTACAATGCTAAGCCAAACGATCCACCAGCCATGAAAAGAAAGGTAGTACGGGGTGGAAGTTGGAAAGATATTGGACACTTTATGCAGGTGGGTGTTCGTTCATACGAATATCAGGATAGCGCAAAAACACACGTAGGTTTTAGGTGTATTAGAACATACACCGGATCTAGGTAATAGAACAGATTTTTGGATTGGATAATTAACCAACTTCATCACAATGGGAATCAATATTTCTGAAATAGTTCAAGGGGAAAAGTGGAGAAACTTCATGAAGTACCTTTATGCCTGGGGAGCAGCACTTGTACTTACAGGAGCACTCTTCAAGCTAATGTATTGGCCAGGCGCTGGAACAATGCTTACCATTGGAATGACAACAGAGGTTGTAATTTTCTTTTTCTCCGCATTCGAACCGTTGCATGACGAACCCGACTGGACCTTAGTTTATCCAGAATTAGCAGGAATGTCCGATGAGGAGGAGCTACGGAAGTATAGAAAGGGATCGGGTCTTGAAGGTGTAAATGCTGAGGATCTTAAGGAAATTATCACTAGCGTTATGTCTGCTACTGCAGGAGGAGGTGCGCCCCAGCAAATCTCAGCAGGGGGCGAGTCAACTCCCGTTTATGCTTCAACAGGGGGAGCCGGTTTAGTTTTTTCTGAAAAATTTAACGAAATGCTAGAAAAAGCTGAAATTGGACCCGAGCTCTTCGAGAAGATTAGCAAAGGGCTAAATAAACTCAGCGACACAACCGCAAAAATTTCTGATATATCTGAAGCAGCAGTAGCAACAAGTTCATATACCGAAAACATTAAGAAAGCGAGCCAATCCATAGAGGGTTTTGTTGAGAACTATCAGGGAAGTGGACAGGTTTTAAACGAGTCGGTAAATATTCTTTCCGAAAGTTTTCAAAAGGTCGCTGGCACCATTTCCGAAAGTGGTGAGAACTTTAAGGGCGGCGTTGAACGTTCAGTTGGTAGTTTGGAAAATCACCTTACAGAAGCGGGAAAAGAGGTTCACGAGCGTTTGGTACAGTCGGGTACTGAGGTGGCCAACCAAATGGGTACTTCTGCGAACGGCTTAACTACGGTTTATAATCAGCTAGCTGAGGCAATGAAAGCTAATGGTGAAATAATATCAAAAAGTAGCACCGATTACCAAACCCAGCTCGATCGCCTTAACAAAAATATGGCCGCATTGAATGCCGCTCATGAGTTGCACCTTCAGGGTACCTCAGAAAAACTCAAGGAATCACAGAAGGTGTATGCTGGTGTTGAATCGATGATGAAAAAACTGAATACCTCAATAGAAGAGACTGAGAAGTATGCCGATTCAGTTTCAAAGTTGAATCAAAGCATTGCCTCACTCAATACTGTTTATGGCAATATGCTATCGGCAATGAACGTTATGTCAAACAACGCATAATTCTCTAGATTAACCTAAGATTATGGCAGGCGGCAAAGAAACCCCGAGACAAAAGATGATAGGTATGATGTACCTAGTGCTAACCGCAATGCTTGCATTGAACGTGTCGGCCACAGTACTCGATGCTTTTGTTTTGGTTGACACCGGTTTGTCTCAAACCACCCGAAGTTTTACCGTTAAGAATGAGCGCCTTTACAACCAGATGGAGAGTGCCTATGCTGTGAATCCCAAAAAGGTTGAACCCTGGAAAAATTCAACAGACGAAATCAAGAAAAAAACACAAGAAATTATTGAGTATATTCAGGATCTTAAGGTGCTAACAGTTGTAACGGCTGAAAAAGAAGACTCACCAGCGTTGGTTGGCGAAAATCAGATTGATGCCAGTAAAATAAGCGGCAAAGGAGATACCAACACTAGTGGTCGTATATTTATTGGTGCCGAAGGAGGTGGCAAAGCCACAGAGCTAAAGAAAAAAATTGAAGAGTATCGTGAGTACATGAAGGGTCTTATTGATCCCAATGCCGCGGAACAGCTTATCCAATCAATCAACAATACGCTCAATACTGAGGATCCACCCCACAGTGCTGATGGGGCGCCACATACTTGGGAGTCAACTCGATTTGACCATATTCCATTGGTGGCTATATTCCCGCAGTTGACAAAAATTCAACTTGACGTGCTTAATGTTGAAGCAGAAGTGGTTGGCTATTTGTTGCAACAGGTTGATGCTGGTGATTTCAAGGTAAATAAGCTGGATGCGGTAGTTATTCCAAAATCTAGCTACATTTTTCAGGGTAATGAGTTTGAAGCAGAGATATTTCTTGCTGCATCTGACACAACCCAGGTTCCAAGAATTTTTATCGGGAATTATGAGTCGTACTTAAACGATCAAGGTATTGAGGAGTATAGAATGGTGGGATCGTATGAAGAGGTTCCGGTAGAAGGAGGACGAGGGATTTTTAGCAGAAGAGCCAGCAGAACGGGTATTACTCGCTGGTCTGGCTTGTTAGAGGTTACTGCTCCGGATGGATCAAAATTGAGACGGCCCTTTGACCATGAATACGAAGTGGCTGAGCCTAACGTGGTGGTTTCACCAAGCAAGATGAACGTTTTCTATCGTGGGGTTGAAAATCCTGTTGAAATATCAATTCCTGGTATATCCTCGGATAGGTTATCAGTTAATGTTGATGGAGGTGGTACAATTCGAAAGTTAGGTGATGGCTTTGAAGTTATTCCCGGTAGAGGCAACACCTGTAACGTAACTGTTTTTGCCCAAATTGAGGGTAACCGAAGAAATATGGGAACTAGACAGTTTCGCGTTAGAGAAGTTCCCGACCCAACTGCAGCCGTTCGTAATATTACATCCAGAATTGTAGATAAAAATGAACTTGCTGCTTCGCTTGCCGTTGAAGCTAGAATGCCTATGGGTTTTGACTTCGACCTAAGTTTCAATATCACAGGATTTACTGTAATGGCTACTGTTGGTGGTTTTACTAGAACAGCAACATCGAACAATCAGCTTATAACTGACGAGCAGCGACGCATTATTGAAAGTCTAAGGGGTGGACAAACCGTCAACATAATTGATGTAAAAGCAGTAGGCCCCGACGGAAGAGTCCGTGATTTGAATGACATAGTATATAGAATACGATAATTTTTTGATTATGAAAAGAATAGTAGTTTTTTTCGTGTGCAGTTTGGCCTTTGTTTCGCTAACATTAAGTGCTAGCGCCCAAAGTGAAATGAAGGAGCCTTTAGTGAATGATGGTATTTATGAAAGGGAGACGATTAAGCAGCGGATTCCCGTTCCATATCCACATTTACGCGAAGCCGATATGATTTGGACAAAAAGAGTATGGCGAATTGTTGACTTACGTCAAAGAATGAATCATCCTCTTTACTTTCCAACGACACGTATGCATGATCGGTCAAGCTTAGTTCAACGATTGATAGATGCCATAAAGTATAATGAGATTAACGCCTACGATGCCGATGTAGATGATGAGTTTTCTGCCCTAATATCCTACGATCAGATATTAGCAAAGCTCGAGGCAAACGACAGGGAGCGTGCTGACGTAAGCCCCATAACTGGTCGCGATACAGTAATCGTAATACCCGGTTCAATCAAATGGACAGAAATTCGTGAACTCGAAATTAAGGAAGAGTGGTATTTTGATAGGCAGCACTCAACAATGCATGTACGAATTATCGGAATTTGTCCTATTAGAGTTTACACTAGAATACCACAAGGAGCTTCCGATGACGATTTAGAAATTCAAGGTGAAACCCTTAAAACGAGGCTTTTTTGGGTATATTATCCCCATGCTCGGTCGGTTTTAGCAAATACGGCTGCATTTAATAGTAATAATGATGCACAACGTAATTCATTTGACGACTTGTTCTTCAAAAGGCGTTTTAGCTCCTATATAGTTGCAGAATCTAATGTTCACAATAATCGAAGGATTTTTGAGTACGTATTTGGCGGATTGCCAAATATGCAGGAATCTGAACGGATAAAGAGTGAAATATTCAACTGGGAGCATGATGTGTGGGAGTACTAACACTGATAAATATCTACAAAAAAGGAGGCTGATTCAGCCTCCTTTTTTGTTCAGACAGCCTTTGCTGGGTTAAATAAATTTGTCACCCTTTTCAAGCAGTACATCATTCTGAAAACGCTTAATGTCTTGTTCACTTTCCTTTTTGCAAATCAACAGTATATTATCAGATTCAGCCACGATGTAATCTTTTAAACCTTGCAATACAACAAGCTTATTGCTAGGTACGTTAATTATTGACCCAGTCACATCATAGGTCATCACGTTGTTTCCCAGTATTGCATTTTGTGCATTATCCTTATTAAAATTCTGGTACATAGAGCCCCACGTTCCCAGATCGGACCAACCAAATTCGGAGCAGATCACAAATACATTATCGGATTTCTCTAGAATTCCGTAGTCGATAGATATGTTTTTACACTCAGAATATATATTTTGTATTCCTGATGCTTGCTCAGGTGTATCAAGCATATCAGTTATTCCCAAAAACTGACTTTGAATTTCCGGAAGATGCTTTTCAAAGGCCTCGTTGATTGCTTTAACTGACCAAATAAAAATACCCGAGTTCCAATAGAATTCTCCACTGTCAATAAATATTTTAGCCAAATCGAGGTTTGGCTTTTCAGTGAAAGTCTTTACCTTGTAAAGGTTGGGGATTTTTTTGTCGGCCTTATCGCAAATTTGGATATAGCCGTATCCGGTTTCGGGTCTACTGGGCTTTATGCCAATGGTGAGCAATGCATTTTGGTGAGAGGTAAAGTCAACTGCAGAGAGAATAGTTGTTTCAAACTTATCTGGCTCAAGAATCAAGTGATCGCTAGGTGCAACCACAACAATGGCATTAGGGTTACGCTTGTATATTACCTGATTAGCATAGGCTATGCATGGGGCAGTGTTTCGGCGCATTGGTTCAAGTAGAACTTGATTTGGACCAATTTCAGGAAGATGCTCCAGAACTAAATCGCGGTAGGCTGTACCTGTTACCACAAGCACATTTTCGGGTTTGCAAAAACGGGTAACTCGTTGGTAGGTCTGTTGAATAAGTGACTTGCCTGTACCCAGAATATCGAGGAATTGCTTAGGTTTGCTCGATCGGCTAAGGGGCCAAAATCGGCTGCCTATTCCTCCTGCCATAATTACGCAGTAAACGTTTTCAGATACCATAGTTAGACCTTATTAACAGATTGATATAAAAACCTTTTTATGCTTCGTTTAGGTGTTTTCTCAAACTCCTCGGGGTATAGTTGTACTTTTACTATCTGGCTATATCCGGGAAGCATCTTGTTGGCTATTGCCTTATTTTCATTCATTATCCGCTCCAAATCAGTGGTGCTGTAACCGTCTTTGTCGGCAGCATCAAAGTCAGGAAATATTAGCGCAGTAAGTTTTCCGTTTTGTTCAATCACTAACGATTCCTGTATGTAGGGTAAATTGTTTACAACGGCCTCAATTTCCTCAGGGTAAATATTTTGACCACTAGGTCCTAGTAACATATTCTTACTTCGGCCTTTTATATAAAGATAGCCATCGCTATCGATTAATCCTAAATCGCCCGTTCGCAGCCAACCGTCCTCTGTAAATGATTGCTTTGTTGCCTCTTCGTTCTTGTAATAACCCAGCATAACGTTTTCTCCTCTCACCAAAATTTCGCCAACTTCGTTTTGTGGGTCTGGTGAGTCGACTTTAATCTCCATGTTTACAACGGCTTTTCCCGAAGAGAATAGCCTGTTGGTTTTCCATGAGTCATATGCTATTATGGGGCCGCACTCAGTCATTCCATATCCTACAGTGAATTTAAATCCTATATCTTTTAGGAAAGCCTCCACCTCGGGGTTGAATGCAGCACCACCAATAATTACTTCGATGAAGTTTCCGCCAAATATAGATGAGATTTTCTTGTTGATAATCTGCTTTATGCGTTTATCAACCACTGGAACTTTAAGCATCAGTTTAAGCGAAGGACGCTTAAGGGCCTCAAGTATATTCTTTTTGTAAATCTTCTCAATAATTAGAGGGACCGCTAGCACTACGCGAGGTTTTATGGTATCAAATGCTTCGAGAATAATTTTGGGTGATGGATTGCGGGTAAGAAAATGGATGTGGCACCCCTTGGTAACCTCGTAAAGGAACTCAAAAGCTGCTCCGTAAGTGTGAGCCAGTGGGAGTATCGAAACAGTTTTATCGCCTGCATTAAGGTGAATAACCTCGTTGGCAAAATGCATATTGCTTTTGAGGCTTCGGTAGGGGAGCATAACCCCTTTGGAGAATCCAGTGGTACCACTAGTGTAGTTAATTAAACAAAGTTCGTTTGGTGAACTGTCATGGAAGTACTTCACCTTGTCGGCGCTAAAACCATTGGGATATTTTTGGGTAAAGAATTGATCAACCTTTCCCCTAATATCTTTTACAGAAAAGGGTGTGTTTTCATGCAACACATCAAAGGATGAAAGCGAAATGATGCATTTTACATGTTGCATTTGCGATTCGTCCAAGTTTTCCCAAATAGGATCGCCGGTGAAAAGCACTACGGAGTCGGAGTGATTAACGATGTGGTGAACGTTATCGGCTTTAAATTCGGGGAGAATTGGAACAATCACTGCGCCATAGGTTACCGAAGCCAAAAAAGCGACAGCCCAATTGGATGAGTTGCGGCCAATTAACGCAATCTTATCGCCTTTAACAATTCCAGTTTTTTCGAAGATGATATGTATCTTGTCAATCTTTCTTGCTACATCGCTGTATTTTAGGGTAGAGCCTTTAAAATCGGTAAAAGCAGGAAGATCCCAGTTTTGCTTTACGCTATGCTCTATGAGTTTTATGAAACTTTTATCCATACCAAACACAAAGTTTAAAATAGATACAAATTTAGTGAAAATTAATTGATTAGAATAGTTTTGAGCAGGAGGGTAGGTGTAGGGTTTATGTATTTGGGTTTTGTTTCTGCTTCTGAATTCGGCGACGGCACCAGATTCTGGCACTCAGAATCCCAACCGAAAGTCCAAAAAGATTGGAGAGAACGTCGAACGGGTTAAAGGTTCTGGTGGGCGTAACTATTTGGATGAATTCGGCACCAATCGCTAACAACGTTGCAATTGTTAGGTAATAAAACCACTGCTTGGTGGTGCAGCTGTATCCCGATGCTATAAAAGCAAATAGTGGAATTACCAAAAAGGCCAATGCGTGTAGTATGTAATCGATGCGAATAGCTTGATTCTGTGCCTGTAGATTGTCGATACCCCAAGAGGGAGCAACAGATAAGGCTAGAATAAGAATTGCGTAAATAGCCAGCAGTATGCGAAATATGTTTTTCACACAGCAAAGGTAAACAGAAAATATTCTTAACAGCAACAACTCACTCAATTTCGAGGTCAAATGTTCTTTTCTTGTTATTATCGTCATTAAGTGTTAAACAATTCTTACTTTGATTAACTTTGTTTTCAGCTATCAGTATGATGAAGATATTTATCTTTACTGGAGTTGGATTCTGTTACTATGCGAACACAATATCGGTAGCTATTAGATTAACTCACTATAAAAGGACATTATGAAAACGATAGGTTTCATAGGTGGTATGAGCTGGGAATCGTCGGTTGTATACTACGAGCTGGCAAACCGAAAAGTACGAGAGCTGCTAGGTGGTTTCCACTCGTGCAAAAATATTATGTACACTGTTGATTTTGATCCAATTCAAAAGCTACAGCATGAGGATAAGTGGGCTGAGCTAGATGTGATGATGGCCGAGGCTGCCCAGCGGATTGAGCGTGCTGGAGCCGATATTATTGTGCTATGCACAAACACAATGCACCTGTGTGAGAAGGCCATAATGAGCAGCATATCGGTTCCTTTCCTCCATATTGCCGAGGCAACGGGTCAGGAGATCGCCAAGAAAGGTATTGATACCATTGCCCTGTTGGGCACCAAGTTTACCATGGAGCGCGATTTTTACAAAGGATATCTGAGCGACAAGTTTGGTATGAAGGTGCTAATTCCCAACGAGGAGGACAGGAATACAGTGCATAGCATAATTTACGGAGAGCTGGTGCAGGGGCAAGTTAAACCCCAGTCGCGCCAAAAGTACGTTGATATTATTGCTAAGCTCGAGGCTCAGGGCGCCCAGGGAGTAATTCTGGGGTGCACCGAAATCCCCCTGCTTATCTCCGATACCGATGTGAACATCCCCACCTTTAACACCACAAAGATTCATGCAGAGAAGGCGGTGGAGTGGGCGTTGGGCAAAGTTTAAGGTTTTAGCGAATTGATTCAATTGACCTGCCAAGAGTTCGGAAGTGGTGTATATGCATTATCAGAACTTGCTTTACACTAAAACTTTCTGCTTCAAATTTCGTTTAATAAACAAAAAGCCTATTTTTGTATTGTTAAACAATTTAGCAATGTCTACCAAAACCAAATCCACAGATAGCAGTAATGCAAATTTGGCAATCCCAAATCAAGTCATTACTATTGACCAACTTCAAGTAGAAATAAAAAAAGCCGAAAAAGAAAAGTTTCAGACCGTTCAAGAATCAATGCAAGTTTTTGAGAAATGGTTGACATCGAGAGAAAGGAAGTAAAGGTATCTGCCCTTTTTAATGCTGACCTGATAAATGTTTTTGAGTATGGGGAGGAAACTTTTGGGTATAACGCAGCAAAGGTTTTTATTGGTGAAATCTTCAATTTTGTTTGGAACTTAGATAGTATGTATTTAGCACACCCTGAGTGCAGGTTTATTCCCACCAAAAGCAAGATGTATCGAAACATAATTCTTGGTACCTACCTCATAATCTACCGAATAACTCCTAAACGGATAGAAGTTTTAAGGGTAATTAACTCAAAAATTACTGTAAAAAATATTAGAGCGGCAAGAAGTGTAAAAGTTCAATAGTTAATATCTTATAATAAACACCCGCTGTTCGGCTCAGTTTGAACCTGAATCGGACTATAAAAGCAGGCTTTGGCTGTGATACAAGCCCTTGATAAGTTGAGCCAGAAAGGTTAAACTTCTTTCGGAGGCGATCCTGCCAAACCGGGTAGGCAAAACCATAGAATCCTTATTGTAGCATTTGTTAAGCAACCCCCTGTTGAAAAAAAGATTCAATAGGGTAAACCTCTAAGTAAAGTTTTAACAGGCACAGCCTGTAAAGAAAAGTTCGACTTAGGCGTATAGCCTAAGCCGAACGGGGGGTAAATAGTTTAAAAAGACCGGACTGCACGGACACGGAGGTTGTTGGTCTTAGTGTTGGAGAGGTAGGCAATGTAGAAAAGCTGAATCCAGGCATCGCTCCAATTGTACTCGGAAGAACTCCAATAGTCGTCGTCCGCAAAGCCACCAATGGTTGCCCTGTTGATGTAGAGTTTTTTAGCTTGTGCTTGTTGGTGATTTTTATTTATTATCACATCCGTCCAAAATAAATTT
>DDWD01000034.1 GCA_002345825.1 Bacteroidales bacterium UBA2295 | reverse complement strand
CCACCACCAAGGTCGTAAACGGCAATTTTTTGGTCAATGCTTTTCTTGTCCAACCCGTAGGCCAGTGCTGCAGCTGTGGGTTCGTTAATAATCCTACGAACTTTTAATCCGGCAATTTCTCCAGCTTCCTTAGTTGCTTGACGTTGTGAGTCGCTAAAGTACGCAGGAACAGTAATCACGGCTTCGTGAACCTCGCTACCCAGATAGTCTTCGGCGGTTTTCTTCATTTTCTGAAGAACCATTGCCGAGATTTCCTGAGGGGTGTACTTACGATCGTCGATAACTACTCGGGGTGTGTTGTTGTCTCCTTTTTCTACCTTAAATGATACCCTACCAATTTCTTTTGAAACTTTATCGTAGGTCTCACCCATGAATCGCTTGATAGAGAATATTGTTTTTTGAGGGTTGGTAATCGCCTGACGTTTTGCAGGATCACCCACCTTGCGTTCTCCATTCTCAACAAAAGCCACAATGGATGGTGTTGTTCTTTTTCCTTCGCTATTGGGAATAACAACTGGCTCATTTCCTTCCATTACAGAAACACAAGAGTTGGTTGTCCCAAGGTCTATTCCAATAATTTTACTCATTGCTTTATGTTTTTTTAAGATTAAATTTCTTTTTAAAAATTCTGTCATCAATTTCTCAATGATTATGCCAACTGGCAATTACACAAATTCTGGTGCTATAATGGCACAACCTATGGCTTCAGTAGGTACTTTTGTCATTCGCTCTGTAGTTTTGTATTAGCTCGATAATCAGATTGGTAACCTCTTTGTTCCTGATAAGAACCGAGGCCTTACCGCATGTCAGTTCAATCTATTGTGCGCTGACAAAAAGACAGGATTGGTTGTGGGGTGACATTACGTATTATAAGAGGGGTTGTTGTCTGACAGGTAAAATAAATAGCTTAAGCCTTTCAAATTTGACAAACAATCTTTTTAAAGCCCTATCTTTGTATCCATACATTATAATACACAACAGCTATGTCAGCAGAAGGTAAAGCAAAAATTGTAACTACCCATGTGCTTCATGAGATGAAGTTGAGAGGTGAAAAAATTGCAATGCTAACCGGTTACGACTTTTCGATGGCTCGAATTTTAGATGCTGCCGGTATTGATATTATTCTAGTGGGCGATTCGGCTTCGAATGTGATGGCCGGATTTGAATCGACCCTTCCCATTACGCTCGACCAGATGATTTATCATGCTCAGTCGGTTGTTAGGGCTACCAAGCGTGCACTGGTTGTTGTAGATATGCCCTTTGGTACATATCAGGGCGATTCGAAGTTGGCGCTTACCTCGGCCATTCGTATCATGAAGGAATCGGGTGCCGATGCGATTAAACTTGAGGGGGGGCGTGAGATCCTTGATTCGGTTAACCGAATTCTGTCCGCAGGAATTCCCATTATGGGGCACCTGGGGCTAACCCCACAATCAATTCATAAATTCGGTACTTATGTGGTAAGGGCTCGTGAGGAGGAAGAAGCCGATAAACTGGTTGAAGATGCCCATATACTTGAAGATGCCGGTTGTTTCTCAATCGTTCTTGAGAAGATTCCGGCTAAACTTGGAGCCCAGGTATCGCGCGAGCTTAAAATACCAATCATAGGGATTGGTGCAGGACCTGGTGTTGATGGTCAGGTGCTGGTTGTGCATGATATGCTGGGTATTACCCAAGAGTTTTCTCCCCGTTTTCTCCGCCGTTATCATAATTTGTATGCCGAGATGATGGGCGCATTCCAAACATACATAAAGGATGTGAAGGGTTTAGATTTTCCGAATGAAAGAGAACAATACTAAATTTTAAGAACAAGAAATGCAGAATTTAAAAGATAGAGTAGTATACGAGGATAACCATCTGATCGCCATAAATAAGCTATGCGGCGAGATTGTGCAGGGTGATAAAACTGGCGATGAGTCGATGCTTGAGACTATTCGCAACTTTATAAAAGCCCGCGATGGTAAGCCCGGAAATGTTTTCCTAGAGGCTGTCCATAGAATTGACAGACCAGTAAGTGGGGTGGTTCTTTTTGCCAAAACCAGCAAAGGACTTAGCCGAATGAACAAACTTTTTCAGGAGGGAGAGGTTCAAAAACTTTACTGGGCTGTGGTGGACAAAATTCCACCCCAAAATATTGAAACGCTGAAGCATTATATGGTTCGTAATCCCAAGAAAAACAAATCCTATGCTTTTACCGAGTCGAAGCCCAATAGGAAGGAGGCGCGGCTAACCTACAAATTAGTGGGAAGTACGGGACGTTACTACTTGCTTGAGGTGGAGCTATACACCGGTAGGCATCATCAAATAAGGGCGCAGCTGGCCAAAGCAGGATTATCAATCCGTGGCGATTTAAAGTATGGCGCCCCTCGTTCAAATCCCGACGGGGGAATTAATCTGCATGCACGAACACTCCAATTTACTCATCCAATTACCAGCGAAAAGATTACAATTATTGCCCAACCACCAAGCGATAACTTGTGGAATGCATGTTGTAATATTGCCTCATCATAACGAAATCTTTCTCAAAATGAAAAAAGAAATTTTTGCCCTCAGCTTATTGCTGCTACTGCTTTCGGGTTGCTTGCCCGATGATCCTGGGTATGAATTTGAAT
>DDWD01000196.1 GCA_002345825.1 Bacteroidales bacterium UBA2295 | reverse complement strand
ACCAAGCGATAACTTGTGGAATGCATGTTGTAATATTGCCTCATCATAACGAAATCTTTCTCAAAATGAAAAAAGAAATTTTTGCCCTCAGCTTATTGCTGCTACTGCTTTCGGGTTGCTTGCCCGATGATCCTGGGTATGAATTTGAATACGATACAATTATCACCGAAACACCGGTGAATCTAGAAAAAATAAATACAGAGTTCGACGATTACAATTCCGATCTTCCCTACATTTACGGAACGCTTCCCTTAATTTTCTCGTCTAACAGGAATAGCAATGGTGAAAACTTCGATTTTGTTTTTAAGAGGATTGAAATTTCATACCATGAAAAGGACGATGCCTTAAATTTCTCTTTCCCAATATACAGCGAAAGTGAGTTTATTGACAGCCTTTTTAAATTAGTAAATACCGAAGGAGATGAGCTGGGACCATTGTCCTACAACGATGAAGCTTACGATTTCTTCATGTATGCAAGTAACCCCGAGGGTCATTACAACATTAATTTCGTATATACTCCTCGATCAGACTGGGGTACCTATGCTGGGAAGAAAAGATTATATGGACCATTTGATGCTTCTGCAATTAATTCAGATGCAGACGAGCTATACCCTGCATTCGATTTGTATGGCAATTTGTACTTCTGTAGCAATAGAGATACTGATAATTTCAGCATCTACAGTGTAGTCCCATCAGCTGACTTGCCGTTGCATGCTTTTTTTGAAACAGATCAGGAAATTGGTATCGAGAAGTTGTCGATACTTTCAAGCGACTCAAATGATAAATGTCCATCCATATATGGTGATTTTATGGTTTTTGCCTCCGATCGCGAAGGGGGTTATGGTGGCTTTGATCTTTACTATTCTGTTTTTAGCGATGAACAGTGGTCACAACCTCAAAATTTTGGCAGTCAAATTAACACCGAGCACGATGAGTATCGCCCCATTACCTTCGATTTTGCTGGTTACAAGATAATGATTTTTTCGAGCAACCGTCCAGGTGGTAAGGGAGGATTCGATTTGTACAGTGTAGTTATTAACAACCATATTGCGGACTTTGAGTAGCAGTCCATTGTTCTTTATCATAATTACAAAGTAATTTAGTTTTCACAATTATCTTTTCTATCTTTAGCAAGTGGAAATTATATATTGTAATGGGATACACAGCTTTATGTTTTTGTAGTAGTAACGAGTTTTTAAGTACCATTAACTCTGCTCTTACTAGATCCGACTTAAATTTTACCCTTCATAATGTCAATTGTCAGGGCAACATAGATATTGCAGAGCAAGTAGCACTATATAACCCCAACATTATTATAATCGATTTTGTAATAGGTAAACCACAGATTCTTAATATTCTTTCATCAATCCAATCTAATTATTTAAGTAAGCGATTAACCAAGCTACTTGCTGTAAGTTCAACCAACTTTCTATACGATGATATTGAATTTTTTTCCGAATTCGATGATTTTATAGAGTATCCAAAGGATATTGATTCCCTTCCCCTCCGAATTGAGTTATCGGCATTTCGACGAAAGCATACCAATAAGTTGCTTGAAAATTCAGAGCAGCTCAACGATATCTCCCTAGCAGCCAGTAAGGCGGGCAGCTCCCTTTTAATAATTGACGGCAAGGGAGAAATTGTATGGGTAAACAAAGGGTTTGAATTGCTTTACGAGTGTAATCTCGATGAGTTTAGGGAGAAGTTTGGCCGTAATGTATTCGAAACTAAAATCAACAGTAATACTGCAACAGCTGTAAAAAAATGTGCCGAAACGGGCGAGCACATCGTGTACGAGTCTATTTGGTTCACCAATAGTAATAAGCGGAAGAATATTCAAACCTCGTTAACTCCCATATACGATTCAAATGGTGCCCTTAGTAAGATTATCGCCATTGAAACTGATATTACCGATTTGAAAATGGCCGAGGAGGCTCTTAGCGATAAGCATGATAACCTTTTGTCCATTATGGAGCATTTAGAGGATGCCAACCGTATGCTCGATGAGCAGCGAAATGAGATTGAGCATCAGAGGGCATCACTTGAGGAAGAAAAGAACAAATCGGATGCCCTGCTCCTCAATATTCTTCCCGATGTTGCTGCCCACCAGCTTAAGAAAAAGGGATTTGTTAAGCCCAAAAAGTACAGTGAGGTATCGGTGATGTTTGCCGATTTTGTGAACTTCTCAAGCCTTTCGGTTTCATATGCTTCCATCGAAGAGTTTTTGGCAGCATTGAGTTACTATTTCGAATCGTTCGACGAGATTACAACCAAGCGTTTTATAGAGAAGATAAAGACCATTGGCGATTGCTATATGTGTGTTGGGGGAGTACCTCAAATCAATAAGAGCAACCCCTTCGATACCGTGCTGGCCGCTTTGGAGGCACAAAAATTAGTAGAGGAAAAGGCGCAAATAGATCAGACCAATGGCAATCCGGTATGGCGTTTACGTATTGGAATTCACACTGGAAGTGTTATGGCTGGAGTTATTGGAAAGAAAAAATTTGCATACGATGTTTGGGGTGATACTGTTAATATCGCCAGTCGCATGGAATCGAAGGGCGAAGCCGGAAAAGTGAATATCTCTGAAACAACCTATAATGCCATTCAGGAATACTTTGAGTGCAGATATAGGGGGAAAGTGATGGCCAAAAATATTGGCGAAATCAATATGTACTTTGTTGAGCGAATTAAACCCGAGTACTCCGAAGACTCCGAGGGGTATATTCCCAACGCCGCTTTCCGCAAGGAACTCGCTAAATACTAAGATTTTTAATTCAATTTGTTTTCCTACCACCGCACTTTGCCTAGCTGTAAATTCTGGGATAATTGATTATTCTTGGGTATATTTGTAATTCATTCTTAAAAATTGAAAATTATAACCTATGCTACGCTATAGTATTAATGAACTTGCTCAGATTTTAGATGCCCAAGTAATTGGAAATACTAACCAGGACGAAATCCAAGCTGTTATTACCGATAGTAGAATGGTGATGCGATCGCAGCGTTCGGTTTTCTTTGCTTTGGTTGGTGAGCAGCACGATGGTCATACATTTATCCCCGAGCTATATGCCCGAGGCGTTCGCGTGTTTGTGGTGAGCAGTGCAGCAAATTTTAGCGTTGAACATCCCAAAGCCGCTTTTCTTCGAGTTTTTAATTCGCTCGAAGCTCTACAAAAACTAGCTTCTCACCATAGGAGGTCCTACTCAATACCCGTTATTGGCGTTACTGGGAGCAATGGCAAAACTGTTGTGAAAGAGTGGCTTTCGCAATTGCTGGGTGTTGATTTTCAGTTAATCCGAAGCCCCAAGAGTTACAACTCTCAGCTAGGTGTGCCGCTATCTGTTTTGCAGCTCGATTCAAATTGTAATCTGGCAATTTTTGAAGCGGGAATCTCTCAGCAGGGCGAGATGGAAAAACTTGAGCCAATTATTTCGCCATCCATTGGTATCTTCACCAACATTGGAATGGCTCATCAAGAGAATTTCCCAGATATTGAAGCTAAGGCAAATGAGAAGATAAAACTTTTTGCCAACGTGGAAACTCTTATTTATTGCACCGATTATGAGGTGATACATATCCTGGCCAAAGGGTTGACCGCTAAAGGAAATACTCGACTGTTTACATGGGGGCGAAAGGGCGATGTAGATGTTTTGCTTAACCTTGCCGCAGTGGTTGAAGGAAAATCTGTACTTTCGGTTGTATACAACGACAAACCCTTTGATATCACAATTCCATTCGTTGATGAAGCTTCGGTGGAGAATGCTATGCATTGCATATGCGCTATGCTTATGCTTGAAGTTAGTATGGACAATATTGCTAGAAGGATGGGTAATTTGCAACCCGTTGCCATGCGGCTCGAGCAGAAAGAGGGCGTAAATGGTTGTACCATTATTAACGATAGTTACAACTCCGATTTGGGTTCACTTTCCATTGCACTCGACTTTTTGGCCCAGCAAAGGCAACATCACCAGCGCGTACTAATTCTCTCCGATATTTTGCAAAGCGGACAGCCCCCCGAAACGCTTTATGCCGATGTGGCAAATCTGGTTATGGTAAAAGGAGTTGACAGGGTAATAGGGGTTGGAACTGAGATATCGCGGTTTGCCCATTTGTTTTCCCGGGATAGTAGTTTCTTTGTTACAACCGAAGCGTTTATAAGATGGTATACACGAAGCGAATTTGTTGATGCAGCAATACTTCTAAAGGGGAGTAGACCGTTCCGATTCGAACGGATATCAGCGTTGCTCGAGCAGAAGAGCCATCGTACCATCCTTGAGATTGATCTTAATGCACTGGTGAGTAACCTAAACTACTTTCGCAATTTGCTTAAGCCCAATGTAAAGGTTATGGCAATGGTTAAAGCTTTCTCATACGGAACAGGCTCGCATGAAATAGCCAACTTACTGCAATTTCATAGGGTCGATTATTTAGGCGTTGCTTTTACCGATGAAGGCATTGCCCTGCGCGAAGCAGGGATTACCCTACCCATAGTTGTACTAAATCCAACCTTCGAGAATTACGATCTTATGATTGAGTACAATCTCGAACCAGAGATATTCAGCTTCGGTAGCTTGCAAAGCATTATTTCCGCTGCCAATAAGCAGGGCGTTTACAGCTACCCCATTCATATTAAGATTGATACGGGAATGCATAGGTTGGGATTTATGGAGAGCGATATTGATGATCTGATATCCAAGGTAGAGAATGACCCACATATTCGTGTGCAAAGTATTTTTTCTCACCTTGCAGCAAGCGATGATGCAGAACTGGACAATTTTAGCAATGAGCAAATCGAAAGTTTTGAGCAAATTGCCAATCGAATTTCTAAATCAATAGGCTACACTCCCATAAGGCACATATTGAATTCAGCAGGTATTGAGCGTTTTCCAAAAGCGCAATTCGATATGGTACGCTTAGGCATAGGCCTTTATGGAATAAGCGTAAAACATGGGAAAAAGTTGCAGGTTGTAAATTCGCTCAAATCATACATTGCACAAATTAAGCTCTTGCCCAAAGGCCAAACAGTTGGTTACAATCGTCGGGGGGTACTTTCCAGATCGTCAATAGTTGCAACAATTCCCATTGGTTATGCCGATGGACTGAATAGACGCTTAAGCAACGGTACAGGACACGTACTGGTTAACGGGACATTGGCCCCAATAATTGGCAACGTGAGCATGGATACCTGCACAATAGATGTTACTGAAATACCAAATGTTGCAGAGGGAACGGAGGTGACCATATTTGGCGAACTACCTACTATAGAGCAAATAGCCACGCAGCTCGATACTATACCTTACGAGGTACTTACTTCGGTATCTCGAAGGGTTAAACGTGTTTACGTACAGGAGTAGATGGACTGTATGGCTTTATATTAAGCAGAACACCCCAAGTTATGTTAGGAAACTTGGGGTGTTCTGCAACTGATTTGTAGCTTAATTACTAAAGTTGAATCGGCGTGTAATCTTATGGTTATTGTATTGGAATGTAATTAAGTATATTCCTTTCGATAGCCGCTCGAAGGGTAGGTTTATAACAATTTCATCGCTAACATCTACTTTTTCAACCAGCAACCTAGTGCCAATCATATCGGTAACTACGATTGAAACTTTTTCGGTTTGGTTTATTCCTGTAAGCTTAGCTTTTAGGATATCGGCACTGGTTAGTGGGTTTGGAAAAATCGTTACATCAAATGATTTGTTGGTTAGGCTATCGCCTAAAAACACAGAAGTACTATTCCCAATTGCTGTTGATGCGTATCCGCCACCAGCCCCTCCCGAATAATGTGCCTGTGCATCTGCTAATGCAGTGAATAATATCAGAATTAAAATTGATAGGTATATTTTTTTCATATTGTTGCCTCCTGCTGTTAATCAAATATAGCAATTATTTTATCTTCCCCCTCTACCTCCAAAAGAATTTCTTCTACTCGCTGGCTTTAAATGTGAGTAAAACCTATCGGAAATTGCCAAATCGCGCCACGCACCAACATCCGATATTGTACTTTGCCATCCTCCACCTTTTAGTAATACGCCCGATGCCGAGCTAGGGTTACACCATGATGGTACATCGGCATCTCCACTCTCGTTAATTGTACCATCGCCATTGGTTCGTGTGAAGTTTTCGCCTCCTCCTGTAATCATAATGGTTTGCTCCCACACATTTCCGCTAATCTCCATTACTCCGTAGTAGGTTGCACCTGCTTCAATCCTAGTAGAACTTTCGTTGGCAGCAAAACCCGATCGGAGAACACCGCGTAAACCCCAACCCTGAGTGGCAATATATGTTCCGTGATTGGCCAGTCCGCTCCCGGACTGAGGAACATCGCTAACTGTTTCAAAAATTGTACCATCATTGGTTGGGTTATTGGCATTGCTTACCGTTGCTGTTCCCCAGGCAAATTCTCCTGCAATAGGTGTGGTGTTTTTACCACGGCTTAGCTTTTCGAATTCTAACTCGGTTATAGGGCGCAGTGCGGCCCAGTCGAGGTAAGCGCTCAGGTCGGCCCAGCTAAGAAAATTGGCGGCTCTGTGCAAACCATCAACGTTGTCGTTATACTGTTGGTTATTGTTGTAGTCCATTGCATAACGAGCCGGTTTACTCGATTCAACTCCTGGTTCCTGTATAGCAATTCCATTGCGGTATAGGCTATCGGGTTGGTAGGGGTTTATCATGGCAAATGTTCCGCTGGGCGAGGAGGGGGGAAGTACCGTTCTACTTTTTTGTTGAGTGTATGTAAGCGTATTGAGGAAGTCGACATACTGTAATTGTGAAACTTCGTATTTCATCACATAGAACGAGGCAAATCCTTTGGGAAATTCGTTTGGAAGTAACTGTGGTAAATCAGTGGGTGCAAACTGCGTGTTGGGGTTGTGAATTTTTATTGCGGAAAGGTTAATCCCATCCTCCGATTCTATACGTATAGGGTTACCATCTTTGTTGGCAAGCGACGAGATTGAGGCACCATCTCCAAGGTAAAATGATCCTTGCGGAATGTTGACCATTTCAATGCCGAATATTTTTATCTGCCTAAACTCCTCAACGTTTACGGTGGTTTTTACCGTAACCTGTGCCCATTCAACATTGGTAACCCCTTGGGTTTGCAGAAGTAGGAACAGTCCTTTTCCGTCCGATACGGTTTCAATCGTTAGGGGCGATGAGGTATAGTGCAATGTGCTGCTCTGCTCGACATCTATATGAACCCAACTGCCGGTAGTAGTTTGCCCTTTTACAAAGATCCATATAGCATCATGGTTGCCATCGTTCTCGGTGTAGTTCCAAGCGTTTTCCCAGCTTATGTCGAAAGTAACGAGATTTCTATCAATGGCTCCGTTGGCTAACTTTAGGTTATTAGCCACTG
>DDWD01000112.1 GCA_002345825.1 Bacteroidales bacterium UBA2295 | reverse complement strand
AACATGAGGTTTACCTTATCCTTAAGGTACTCGTTGGAAAGGTTGTTGTCGGCTAATCGTATTAAAATATTGTCGAGCCCCATAGATAGGCCCCCAAGGGGTTGGTTTATTTCATGGGCAATACCGGCGGCCAAGGTACCAAGCGACTCGAGCTTAGATTTTTGGGCTAGCAGAAGCTGCTGTTTCTCCTGTTTCTTTATCTCAAGAATCATTCGCTTCTCAAGGTTTTTGTTAATCTCAATAATTTTCTGTTCAGTCTCTTTTTGCTTGGCAAACTCCTTTTGTTTGGAGTTAAAAAAGAAGATAAAGAGCACCAGCAAAGCGAATAGGAATAGCGCCAGGGCAATAAAAACCATTCGCTGATATTGTGTTTTGGTTAGCTGTAGCTCCTGAATCTCGTTATTTTGACGTAAGATTTCGTTTTCGCGCTCCTTTTGAGTGATTTCGTAGAGTATCTGCATACGGGCCAGCTTCTGCCCACTCTCCTCGCTGTAAATTGAGTCGCGAAGCTCTGCCCAAAGCTTGTAATAATCGAGTGCTTGTAGAAACCGGCCTTCCTCCTCATATACTTTTGACAGGTAACGATACACATCGGCGGCCGAGGTGGTTAAATTTTCACGTGTAGCAATTCCGAGCGCCTGGTTAAGATAATTAGTAGATGTAGGGTAATCGCCAAAAGCGCTGTAACATCGCGATATGTTTACAAGGGCGGTAACCTGCGCTTGGAGCTGGCCGACGTTTTGGGCCAGATCGAATGCTCTGCTAAAACTCGCCACAGCCTGCCGATATTGCTGCTTCTCAAAAAAAACATCTCCAATTTCAATTAGCACATCAACCATTGGAAGTGTATCGTTTTGCAGTTGATAGTAAGCCAATACTCGATTATAATAAGTTAGCGCGCTATCGAGCTCCTGCATAAGGTAAAGCGAAAAGGCTATTTGTTGATTATCGGCCATTTCCTGAACCGTAAGATTTGCGGTACGACTTATGGCTGCTGCCTTGTGAAATGCCATTAAGCTTTGCTCAAACTGTCCTAAATTGCGGTAAACCGACCCTATCTTACGATAGGTCTCGGTCATTATCTGTAGATCATTGCTGTCAAGATTTTCCTCATTCCCAATCAGCTCATTCACCCTTAAAAACTCCTGATAGGCTCTGGTGTAATTGTTCTGATTTATGTAAATATCGCCCAAAAGCCGATGCAGGTGAATTTGAATATCGCTATCCTTAATAAGCTGTGCTATTCGTATAGCTCTAAGCAGGTATCCAGCAGCCATCTCAAAGTTTCGGGCACTACTGTAAATCTCTGATATTCCTTGGAGCGCAGTAATCTGCTCGCGGGTAAAGCTAAATTTTTCGAAATGGTTTAAAGCCCTATTGTAGTACCTTAACGCATTTTCAGTATGATTAGCGTTATAACTCGACAGCCCCATAAGCAAAAGGGCCTGCCCCTCGTATAGCTGATTCCCAATTCGCTTGGCCAAAAAAGCAGCCTCCAGCCCCAGTTCAAGGCTTCGTTCGGGGTTAGTATATGCATATTCGTTACCTAATGCTATTTTAACTTTAACCAACTCCTCCCCTTGCGCTTCGCCCATTTTTTTTTCCAGCACCTCAATATTCTGCTGAGCCCAAAGCGGGATGCACGCTACGATCAGAAAAAAAGCCAGTATTTGCCGCATAGTATTTTAGCGAATAAGTTTGCTATAATTGAACAATACTAAATTAGGGATATTTTTTAACAACTAGGCAGGCAGCAAGGATAAGTTGTGAATTTTGATGATTAAAGGGAAATATATAAATAACTGCGTGTGTAGTTCAGCAAAAAGGTAATGCTACAAACTGTAAACGCTAGCAATAATTATTCTAATACAGCTCATTACCCAAATATCGGTAGGTAGGTTGTAGTTTGTCATTAGTTTGAGTTCAACGCTTGGTTTTACACCATCGTACGAGGGCTGCATATATACCTGTGGAAGTATTGAAAACCCCAAACTGGAGTAGAACCGAACTCTACGGATGCTATCTTCGTCAACAGGCGGTTCCACCTCAAGCACAATAGGCTTGCTTGTTGTATCCATTACCGCTTGAACTACCATTTTCCCATAGCCTTTCCCCCTTTGGCTAGATGAAATGGCTATATGCTCAACAAAAACAAAATCATCAAAATTCCAAAGGGAAATAAAACCAATGGTAATTTGTTTGAGACGTACCTGAAAGATTTGGTTGTCTGATTTTTCTAACTGTTTTTCCAACTCGTTAAATTCACGCCGTTCATTGGCAGGGAAACTATTTATGTAAATTCCCTTAATCTCCTCAAGCTCAAGGTTGGAGGTTATTAGACGCAAACTGATTCTCATAGAATTCACCTTTTCAGCTTAGCCAGAAAATGCTCACGATAGGTTATTCCAATGGGAATTTGCTTACCGCCCACCACCACATCATGTCGCTCTATGGCATCAAGATGTTTAAGGGAGATAATGAACGATTTGTGAATGCGCATGAAATCATCGGCGGAGAGCATTTCCAGCACGTCCTTCATGGTAAGCAGCGACATCACCTTGCGATCGCGAGTATGGAAACACATGTAGTTACCTGCTGCCTCAACATACAATATCTCGCTGGGCAATACCTTAACCTGCTGGCTTCCGCTCTTTATGAACAATGGTTCGGTAGGCTGCTCCTTAGCCTTGGAGGAGGCAGCTTGTTGATGCTGATTTGTAGTGCCAATTAGTCCCGAAGCTTTGCTAACTGCCTTCAAAAACCGCTCGTATCTTACGGGTTTTACAAGATAGTCGATGGCGTTATACTCATAACTCTCGGCAGCAAATTCGGGGTATGCTGTAGTGAAAACCACCATTGGTGGCGACTGCAATGCCTTTAGCAGCTGAATTCCCGAAAGCTCGGGCATATTTATATCCAAAAAAATCACATCTACCTTCTCTCTATTAAGGTAATCGAGCGCCTTAAACGGATTACTGAACGACTGAACTAGCTCTAAGAATGGCGTACGCTGAATGTAATCCTTAATAAGGTCGAGGGCAAAAGGCTCATCGTCAATCACAACACATCTCATAACAAATCCTTAAAGAGTTAAAAGCAACCTAACGGTATATACATTTCCATTATCGTCGATGCTAAGCCTATGCTTGTTGGGGTAGAGAATAGCCAAGCGTTTTTTGGTATTCTTAATCCCAATCCCTGAGTTCTTATCATCGACAGATTGTCTATTCCTGAATATTTGATTCTGTGCCACAAATTCCATCTCTCCATTCTGGAAGTTAAGCGACAATTTGATTTCAGATTCCTGCTCGAGCTTAACACCATATTTAAATGCATTCTCGATGAACGATATTAGAATAAGTGGAGCAATACGGAATCCTTCGAAATGGCCATCAATAGTAAACGATACTTTTACAGGAATATCGTTGGAAAATCGCATTTTCTGCAAATTGATGTAGTTACGAATAAAATCGATCTCACGCTGAACCTCTACAGTTTCCACATTGCTATCGTAAATCATGTAGCGCATCATTACCGAGAGTTTCTCAATAATATCAGCCGTTTGCTCGTCGCCTTTGCGGCTAGCACTCGAGTAGGCCATATTAAGCACATTGAATAAAAAATGAGGACTTAGCTGGGTTTTAAGAAAATTTAATTCTGCCGATAGCTTCTCTTGCACAAGTTCCTGCTTTTTCTTCTCGTTTACCACCCAGCTGCGGGTAAAACCGTACCCTAATGCCAGCGATACGTATAGGAGATGCACCACACCATTTGTTATAAACACGCTAAAAAAGGGCTCGGGCGTATCGGAATATAACGAGACCATCAAGAAAAAATCAATGATAGTTTCGAGCAATGTAAAGCCAGCAAAAACAAGTACAACGCCTATAATGAATTGGCCTAGCTGGTTCTTAGTTGCATATCGGGGGATAAGGAAAAGAGTGATTGAGTAGAAAATTGCAGCATTAATTATGTTACCAATGGTAATGGGTTGCACTAGCGTTCCATCAATCTTGTTGAATGGCCCTATGGTGCGGATAAAAACAATGGCAGCAATGTATAATCCTAACCAAATAGCAATATGGATAACGGGTTCGATAAACTTTCTCATTGGGATAATTTTTACAACCAATGGGTTAATCCCCTGGTTGCTGGTGTTAAATATTCTTAGCAAAATAACACAAACTATCTGATTGAAAAACTATAAATTGATGTAATGCTCATTTATTATCTAAAATCCCCATTTTGGTTGATAAATTCAATTTGAACAATACCCTCCCACGTTCATCATTTTATATAGCCCATACATATATTTACTGATTTTCAGTGCATTTGACCACTAAATTTGCTCTCAAATAATTTTGAACTGCAACCATAAAACTAATGAAACGATGAAAGCAACAACCATTCTATTCGCTGCTATTCTGCTCTTAAGCAACTGCAGTAAAAGCAATCCAGCAAATATGGTTCCTGAGAGAGAGCCCTCGGCAGATTTAAAAGCAATTGAAGCAAACATCGATAGCCTGATGCAGGGCTATGATTTTTACGATCGTTTCTCGGGAACCATTCTTATTGCAAAAGGTAATGAAATACTGTATCAAAACAGCTTTGGGTATGCCAATTTTGAAAATGGCATGGAGAACAGCAACTCATCGGTTTACGGTATTGGAAGCGTTACCAAGCAGTTTACAGCAACCGCAATTCTTAAGCTGGCTCAGGATGGTAAACTGGAATTAACCGATAAACTATCCGATTTTTTCCCTGCCCTGGGAACAACAGCATCAGAAATTACAATTCATCATCTACTAAGCATGACTTCGGGTATTTATGAAGATTTTTCGCGCAGCAAAACCTACGATATCGAGAGTATCATTTTTCCTGAGGCTCACCCAATTTCAACCAGTGCGCTTGTGCATTACTTTGGTGAGCTATCATCCGATAGCAAGCCAGGCAAGAAGTACGACTACAGCAATATGAACTATATTCTGCTGGCAGCAATTATTGAAAAGGTGAGCGGACAGAATTATGGCGAATTTCTTAAAGAAAATTTCTGGCAAAAACTGGGGATGAACTCAACCACATTTGGAAGCGATAATGTGCAGGAGAGTAATCTATCGAAACCCTACATTGGATTGCCCAACTCTCATGAAACACCAAGCTACTGGCACGACTCATGGGTACTTGGAGCGGGTGGTGCTTTCTCATCGGCTCAGGATTTACATACCTGGATGTATAACGTTGCCAACCACAATGTGTTAGACTCTTTAAACACAAGCAAACTCTTTCGAAAGCAGATAAGCACTGGAGTCGATAGCTATGCCTATGGCTGGCAAATTGGAATGCGAAAAGGAAACGAATATCGCTATCACGATGGAGGTACGCTAGGCTATGTTTGCGAAGCGGGATTTTTCCCTCAGCACAATATATATATCGTTGTGCTCACCAATCATACCCATGATCTAATGGAGATTGGACAATCGGTTCGCCTAAACAAAACGATAGTAAATGAGATACAAAGCATACTTTTCGACGAGCCTTTCACGCCCCTTCCCACCCCAAAAGGGAAATCAACAATCAGCCTATCGGGCAATTTCAATATAGGTATTTATAACTATGAGATTTCCCAAGGAACTGAAAACCTAAAAATACTTACCACGAATAATGGGCCTTCAATACTTGACTTACCCTTTTGGCAAGATCTAACCGAAGATACCAAACAGTTTAAAAAGGCCAAGAAGATTGCTGTTGCTTTTGGTGAGGAGAACTTTGGATACGTTAGAAGAAAAGCGGGACTAATGCTAAAGGTATTAGTATCGACAAAAAAACTTAGCCAAATATGGAGTGAGATTACTGGAGACAAAGGGAAATTTAAGGGCTATAACTTTTACCGAATACCGGGCGAAAAAATTAAATCGAGCTATTGGGTTCGATTGGTACACGAGAAGAAGGAAGTTGGACTTCGCCTTTCTTTCAACAAAAGAGGAAAAATGATGGGGATGCATATTGATCAGTCGTTCTCCTTTGGTGGGCCAGTTGAAGTTAAAGCCACAGTAATTGATAATAAAACAATATTTATCGATGGTTTTAAGTATGGGTACCCCGATGCCTACATTACCCAACAGGATGGAACCTGGTTTCTAAAAACGGCAACAGCCAAATTAGCAATTGAAAGATAGCCCTTAACTCTGCTCAACCAAATCAAATAGCACATAGTAAAACAATCAAAACAAATGCATTATGGAATTTATTATAATAACACTTGGATCGCTGGCCTTGGGAAGCCTAGTTTGGACAACAATACAGCTAATTAAACCAGAACTGTTTTTTAAGGCCGAGGAAGCCAACACAATGGGTAAACGTCCTTTATGGTATCTTATTGGAGGCATAATAGGTTTAGTAGTTCTTATTACTTTTTGGATACAAGCATTTATTTTACAGCTAATTTCTGTATGGATACTGACTGCTGTTTTTACTTTAGGTTCGCTAAAGGCATTTGGAATTGTTTTTTTCTACCAAAAATTTAGCACTGAAGTTACCAAACTTGTAAGCACCGTGCAGAAAGACAAAAAAGCCTATTGGACAATGGTTGTATCGCGTGCTTTTGTATTTATAATACTGAGCATAACCGCTTTGTACTTTGCAGGATATTTTGGTTCTGTTCACTAAAAAGGCAAA
>DDWD01000104.1 GCA_002345825.1 Bacteroidales bacterium UBA2295 | reverse complement strand
AGCAACGATGGCGTATCCTTGGTGGGCTTGGTGAAGTTGGTAACAATTGATATGAATGGCCTAACATTTTCTCCATCCTTTACAAGCTGGTTGCGGTAACTAGTCATCCAGGCACCACCGCTTTTCCCCTCGCGGGGAAAGAAATCGAGGTAAAGTAGCGACAGGAACGAGCCATCGGCATCAAGCACCTCAAAAACCTTTACATCGGGGTGATAAACAGGAATGTTCTTTACAGGCTTAAACGATACGCCAAACAGCTTGTTGGCAAGCATAAATACGCCCTCTTGCACCTTTTCGAGTTGGAAGTATGGCTTAAGTTCCTCCTCGTTAAAGTTGAATAGCTTATTCTTCAGCTTCTCGGTGTAAAATGCCCAGTCCCACTTCTCGATGCTGTGGTCTACGCCCATCTCTTTAGCCAGCACCTGAACCTGCATTAGCTCATCGTTGGCAGCGGGTAGCGAAGCTGTGAGTAACTCCTCAAGGAAACTCATCACCTTATCGGACGACTCGGCCATACGGTTTTCCAAAACGTAATCAGCATACGATTTGTATCCTAACAGATTAGCCAGCTCCAGCCTAAGGTTTACAATTTGACTTATTAATGCAGTGTTATCGTTATCATTACCATTAAATCCACGTTTGCTATACTCTCTGTAAATCTTTTCGCGCAGGTCACGACGCTCCGAATACTTAATAAAAGGTGCGTACATAGGCATATGCAAGGTAATTACCCAACCCTCAAGATTTTTTTGCTGAGCCGCTTGTGCAGCAGCATCCACAAGGCTTTTGGGTAAGCCTGCAAGTTCATCTTCCTTGGTAAGATGTAAGAAGTATGCATTGGTCTCAGCCAGGACATTCTCCTCGAACTGTAACGAAAGCTCCGATAGTTTACGAGTAACCTCACGGTACTTCTGCTTATCATCCTCGTTTAGGTTTGCACCGCTACGTACAAAACCCTTATAGGTTTTATCGAGCAGGGTCAGTTGCTCTGCTGTAAGCGAATTTTTATTAACCGAACTATATACCTGTTTCACCCTAGCGAACAGTTTCTCATTTAGGTTGATGTCATTCTGAAAATCGGTAAGCTTTGGAGCCACCTCACGCACCACCTTTTGCAACTCCGCATCGGTTTCGGCGTAGTTAAGGTTAAAGGCAATGGTGGTGATATCGCCCAGTCGCTGTCCAGCAAAAGCCAGCGCCTCGATGGTGTTGGCAAAGGTTGGTTCCTCTGGGCTGTTCAAAATAGCCTCGATATCGGCACGAGCCTCGGCCATTGCCGAGCCGATAGCCGGAATGAAATGTTCACGCTCAATCTTATCGAATGGCGGCGAGTTGTATGGGGTTGTGAATTCAACCAGAAGCGGATTTTGGTTCGATTTTGGTTCATTGCACGAAACCATCGTAAATCCAATAATACCTGTCATAATAATTGTGCTTAGTGTTCTCATATTTCGATTTAAAATTTTCGCAAAGTAAGCAAATATTTGGGGTTTGCTCCAATGACTTTAGGCATTATCAACCACTTGGAAATCGATTTGTTTGGCTGGTAGGGCATTTTTTTGTAACTTGAGGGGATTGAATGTTTAAAGCCTGCCTATCGTCAGACAGGTTCATAGAGTGCCTAGAGTATAGAGTGTCTAAAGTTCATAGAGTTGAGGTTGCCGTATTAGTAGTAATGCCTTTGTTATTTCAACGGTTTACTTATGTATATATATGATTTAAGAATATCAAAAAGCAATATAATATGACTGAAAATCAGAAATTAGACCAGATTGCGATAACGGTAAAATCGCATAAGCTTTTAAAGAAATTACTTAAGGAGAACCCCAAGCTGGAGGAGATAATGCGAAATGCCCGAAACGAAACAGAGGCGTTGGTTGGTGTTCGCAACTGGGTAATGGCTTATTTAAAGGGAAAGCCCATTGCCTACGAGTTTTACAAGCGCACCAAACAGGGACGCGAGTGGTTTGAGCAGCTTACCTGGCAGGATTATGCTGCCATTCGTATTCTTGATTATATCGATAATGCTGGTCGCGAATATGAGGATTTAAACCTCCGGGGCGAGATTGCCATCAGTAACCCCATTAAGCTAATCTGGCTGGCCGTAAACTTTGGAACTGGTGGAGCAAAACCATACTTCTTCGAGGATATGCTATACCTCTTTCGCCAGCTGGCGGGAACCTACGAGCGTAAACTTCCATCGAAAGAGAATCTTACAGAATGGATGGATCGGTTCCCCAGCGGACTAGATCCCCGCATTGTGAAGTTACGCGAGGAGAATCGCGAGCGCATCATTAATATCCTTATTGATAAAATAGATAAAGGCGAGATAAAAAGCGAGCGGTACAGCTTTGAGCCCAAGATGTCGCAGGAGCAGAAGTTTTTAAAGATGCTGGAGTGGTGGGACGATCATCGTTTCCATCTGAGCTTTGCCGTACGTTCGCCCAAGCTGCTCAACGAGCTGCTGGGTAACTCGCTGGATCCCGATACTATGAAGGTGCTTTACGAAGCCGAAAAGGCAGGTATTCCGTTCTTTGTTAACCCATACTATCTATCGCTGCTACACGTTCGTGTACCCTACTTTGCCATTGGTGCCGATTTGGCCATAAGGCACTACGTGGTATACAGCCAACAGCTAATTGATGAGTTTGGCCACATTGTGGCCTGGGAGAAAGAGGATAAGGTGGAACCCGGAAAACCCAATGCAGCAGGCTGGATACTACCAACCCACCATAATGTGCACCGACGTTACCCCGAGGTGGCTATCCTTATACCAGCCACAATGGGTCGCGCGTGTGGTGGGCTTTGCGCATCGTGCCAAAGGATGTACGATTTCCAAAGAGGAAACCTAAACTTCAACCTCGACAAGCTAAAACCTACCGAGAGCTGGGATAGCCAGCTTGAGAAGATTATGGAGTACTGGGAGAACGATGCCCAGCTGCGCGACATCCTTATCACTGGTGGTGATGCGCTGATGAGTTCCAACACATCGATGCAAAAGATACTTGATGCTGTGCTGAATATGGCCATACGTAAGAAGGAAAAAAATATGAATTTGCCCGAAGGTGAAAAGTTAGCTGAAATTGTTCGAATCCGCCTGGGAACTCGCCTACCAGCATATCTGCCACAGCGCATAACACCCGAACTGGTACAAATACTTGCCAATTTTAGAGACAAAGGGATTGAGGTGGGCATAAAGCAGTTTGTAATGCAAACCCATTTTGAATCGCCTATGGAGATTACTCCCGAGGTGAAGGATGGCGTTAAGAGATTTTTGGAGTCGGGCTGGATGTTCACCAACCAGCAGGTATTTACTGCTGCTGCCTCGCGCCGAGGCCATACGGCTAAATTACGGCAAGTGCTTAACGAGATTGGGATACTCCCCTACTACACCTTCTCGGTTAAGGGCTATATGGAGAACTACTTCAACTTTGCTACCAATGCCCGTGCAGTTCAGGAACAGATTGAGGAGAAGGTATTTGGAACCATTAGCGACGATAACATAGAGCGAATTAAAGAAGTATCGCTTGACCCTAAACATATGGACGATAACCTGTCGGGGATGATGATTAAAAATGGGTTACCATTCCTTGCCACCGACCGCAACGTGCTAAACCTTCCTGGTGTGGGCAAAAGCCTAACGTACAGAGTTATAGGAATTACACGGTACGGTAGGCGTGTGCTGGAGTTTGATCATGACCAAACCCGCAGCCACAGCCCCATTATCCATAAAATGGGTAAGGTTATAATCATTGAAAGCAAATCAATTAGCGAGTACCTTCGCCAGCTCGAGGATATTGGTGAAGATATCACCGAGTACGAAAGCATTTGGGGATACTCCATTGGTGAAACAGAGCCTCGATTGCCAATATATGAGTATCCTGAGTACGAGTTTGAAACAACCAGTGAATTAACTAACCTTGAGATTGACTAGATTACCAAAAACATCAGTACATTTGTCATAATGCATCCCTTATACTTAAACTTCAAATCAGAATGAAAATGAATAAATTTGGACTATGGGGCTTTTCGTCCCTCAATGGTATCTTGATGTTGATATTTGGGATTATTGCCATTGTATTCCCAAGCCTAACCATATCAATGCTGGGTATTTACTTTGCCATTGCCATTATGCTTGGGGGGCTAGTGCTAAGTGTTTTTGCAATAAGGCAAAGGCAAAATTTAGCCAACTGGAAAGCTCGGCTAATTGAGGGTTTGCTAAGCTTAGTCCTGGGTATAGTAATCATCTTTTATCCTAACTCGGCAGCAGCCTTCTTGCTGATAATTGTAGGGCTTTGGGCCTTGTTTATAGGGGTAGTATTTATTGCCACCTACTTTTCGAAGAATACCCCTGAACTTACTAAAGCGTTTAGCCTTATAGCAGGTTTGGTTTCGCTAATATTGGGTGCAATAGTTGTATTCAACCCTTTTGAAAGCACCAGGTTTTTAGTAATTCTAATTGGTATTTACGCATTGGCCTATGGATTATTCACAATGGTTTACTCGTCAAAGTTTTTGAAAGCCCAAAACGAAGATGAAACGGACATTCTTGAATAACCCAAAATCTATGTAATAAACAGGGCGCAACCATTAGGTTGCGCCCTGTTTGCTATTGAGTAATTTCTTGGGATTATTCCTCTTCCATTTCCTCATTAAATTTTTCAATACTTTCGTCAAGAGCTTTTCTCAACTTTTTAATATCACCCTTAATCTCTTCCTTTTTATCATCGGCAGCCTCCTGGTACTCCTTAAGCTTATTATTTAGTTCTGTGGATTTTTGCTCAACTTCCTTAAGCCTTTTATCTAGGCGCTCTTTGAGTTCACCTTCGGCATTCTCTACATCCTTTTTATATTCAGCAATCTTTTCATTTGTTTTATTCTTAAAAGCCTCCAAATCGTTCATCATTTCATCGAACTGATCTTCAAGATAACTCTTGGTTGTTTCGTAGGCTTCTTTAGCCTCTTTCTTCACATCATCCTTAGTTGTCTTATCTTTTTCTTGTTGTCCAGCACATGCAAATAAAAATATGGCTGATAACATTACTGCAAATAATTTAATTGTGGTTTTCATAGTCATAAATGTTTTTGGTTTGTATATTTAGTTAACAATCTGCAATTTAATGATTTTTGATTACTTCTGCAAATAAATATTGCCCAAAACACTATTGGAGGAGACTCCAATGTTCTTACTTTCAGATATTGATTTTGATGCTTTGTGCAATGGCTGATATTACAGCAGGATACTTATTAAAAACTTTACTCAACTTTCGTAAGCAAAACATTAACGCATATATACCTGTATTTGTGTGCTTTAAATATTATTCTTTGCGATTTTTGTGTCTTCTTTGTGTTTTTTGTGTAATAGTAAAAGAGTTGTAACACAAAGTTTCACGAAGGATTACACAGAGTTTCACAAAGTATTTATATAAACAATTA
>DDWD01000225.1 GCA_002345825.1 Bacteroidales bacterium UBA2295 | reverse complement strand
AGGGCAATGTTTAGCCTTTTGCGTTGCCCACCGCTTATCTTTTTGTTGAGTGGCGATCCCACAACCATATCCTTTATCTCATACAGCCCAAGGCTTATGAGCATATCATTTACTGCCTTAACAATCTCATCCTCGGTGTAGTTGTCGAAACAGAGCTTGGCGTTGTAGTATAGATTCTGAAAAACGCTAAGTTCTTCAATTAGTAGGTCATCCTGCGATACAAACCCAATAAGGCCTTCAACCTCTTGGGCTTGCCTGTGGATATCTTTGCCATTAACCTTAACGCTCCCTTGGGTTGGTGCCTCTGAGCCATTTAGCACGTTGAGTAGGGTGGTTTTGCCTGCTCCGGATGCTCCCATTATGCCCACCAGGTGACCCGATTCGTAGGTGAAATTCATTTTATTGAGACCAACCTTACCTCCCTTAAATCTATATTCCACATGGTTCACGTCAAAAACAATTCTCTCCTTAATCTTATCCAGAGTAAACCGGGCAACAATATCGCTATAGTAAATGGGAGCGATTTTGGGGTTGCGGATTGAAGAGCCGTTGTTCAGCACAAAAACCTTGTCCTTGCGGAGTAAATGGCCATTAAGATACACTTCCTCGTTGCCCGAGTAGCGCAGAAAATAGATATCGGCAAATTCGACCCAAAGGATTTGAATTTGCCCCTGTAGGGCCGGAGCATGTATGTGCTTTACATCAGGTGGGTAGTCAGTGTTGTCATCTACAATTATTATTTTATCGTGGGTTGGAGTACCGCTGTTGCTAGTAATTACAAAGCGGTGAATCTTCTCAAACTCCTCCTCCTCGATATAGAAGGTTTCTGCAACAGTAGAAATGAAAGCCATTTCCTGCTCGGTGATGGACTCCTCCTCAGTTTTAACAAACTCCAACAGCCTAACCACAACTACTACTTTCTGCTGTTGGGTGAGTTCCTCGTTAATCTGAGTGCAAATCTTGAGTACGCGAACGGAACTGGAAGAGGTGCGTTTCTTGGTTTTGCTTTTTTCGCTTTGCTTCTCTTGGTACAGTTCGTAGTAGTAATCAAATACTTTTAGGTATTCCCTAACCAGCTCTTGGTTAAGCTGCTGGCGGAGGAACGATTCAACCACAGATCTCCTATCATTTTCAATATCTTCCGACTCGTCTTCGGGGCGGGCAATAATGGCAAACAGCTGCATTAGGGCCTTTAGTATGGACTCGCTCATGCGAAAGGAGATTTAGGTTAGAATAAGGTTAGGGTTTGTAACCAATAAGAAGCATTACATAGCCCGGGTCGAATTTCTGATTTTTAACATCTACCTGAATAATGCAGGTAACGGTTGAGGAGAAACGGAAATCCCAGTAGGGTGAATTGTTATAATTAGTGTTGGTGAACAGTAAATTTTTTTCTGTATCGTATACCGAAAACACTACATCGCTACGTCGAATATTTGTGCAAGCAACAATGCGGTATGTATTCTCGCCAAAAAAAGTGGTTCTGAATTCTACCTTTTGGTCGGGTTTTAGCTGCGCCAAATACTCCTGACCATCGGTTATGTACTCGGGCGAAAAGTAGAGTGAGCAAATATGTTGTAGCTGGTGTTGCTGTGCCAGGCTGCTGTTCGATAGTCCTATCAGAAATGCTACAGTACCGATGGCTATAATAAGGGCTCGTTTCATTTCAATTTGATGTTCTGTGGTGAACGCTATTCGATCATAAAGTTACGAATATCCTCAATTTTTTTACTGATTATGTCGAGATGATATTCTGATATAATGACCCTTGATTCGCTATTGATGTAAATAATCTTATTATCCACATCAATTTTTGGCTCTTTGTATGAGTAGGAGTAAATAATCCCATCGAACTCGTAGGCCAAATCAATAAACATATCAATAAGCTTTGCGTACTCATCCGACTTGTAGTAAAGTGGAGTTAGTACTTCAATTAGGTTGTCAAGCGGATGTTTTTGCTCTCCCAATCGGTTAATTAGTTCGCGGTTAGATGTTTCCTTGGCTAGCTGGCTAAGGATGTAAACGCTTTCAATCCATCCGCCCGCCAAAACCATTGATCCAATCTCAGTCCTGTCACTTTCTTTTAGGTACGTATCGGCAACCCGGTAGGTGCGGCTAAGCATTACTAGCAAAGAATCTTTGCTGTTGATATTTCGCTCAACCCCTTCGAAAAAGTGTGGGCTAAATGCAGAGGTGAGCCCCAGTTCCTGGGTTAATTTTTTTATAATATTGAGGTAGGATATGGATTGTGGCGTACGTTCGTAAATGTTTATGTAGCTTAAATCGGTTCCGTAAATGCCTAGATTAAGAGCCTGCTTATAAGATGTAGTGTATTTTTTTAGGTTCTCTGGCCTATTCAACACATTGTCGTTGTATGGAATGCCAAGATCTTTAATCAGGTAAGCAACTTGGTAGGGTGATGGGAGAGGGAAAAGTGAACTCTCAAATTTTATCAAAAACGATAAAGTATCGGGCTTGTAGGGTTGGTGAATAGTTGTAGATGATTTTTTATCCTGCCGCCCACTACATGAGTGGTTTACGAAAGCAAATGGTAGAAGCAAAATCAGAATAAAAAAAACAATGACGCCTCTGCTGTGTATTTTGATTGGCATTTAGTGCTAGGTTAAAGATTATACTTGCAAGTATAAAAAAAATGTGACAAATATTGCGCTAATAGCAATAAAAAACCATAGGCTTATTAGCTTGCTATCTTTTTCCAGCCGTGTTTTCGTAAAGATACAATTATTATTC
>DDWD01000219.1 GCA_002345825.1 Bacteroidales bacterium UBA2295 | reverse complement strand
AGTATTGTACAATAAAAAAAGCCCTAAATATAGGGCTTAATAGTGGGTTGGTGTATGTTTGTTATTTGCTTGCTTTGTACTGGTTACTTTCCTATACAAAATTTCGAGAAGATGTTACCCAAAATCTCGTCAGTTGATACAGCGCCTGTGATCTGGCCAATGTAATGCAGCACCTGGCGGATGTCCATAGCAAGCAGATCGGTTGGGATATTGGTGTTAATACCCTGTTTTACTCTTTGGAGGTTTTCTAATGCCTTAAGCAACGATTCGTAGTGCCGTGCATTGGTGACAATAACTGCTTCGTCGTTACCCAAAGGGATTTGGTAATCCTTAACAAGCACGTGGAGTAGGCTTTCAATGTTTTGTCCGTGCTTTGCCGAAAGAGGAACAACAGAAATTTCTGCGAATTCTTTTTGCAAATTATCCAGATAAGTATCAATTGAATTGGCATCTAGCAAATCGGCCTTATTGGCAAGTATAATTAGTTTTTGGTCATCTTTTAATGACTTGCGAATGGAACTTATCTCCTCCAGAGTCTCTTCAATCGCAGATCGTACATCTATCAGCATAAGCACAATTTGTGCTTGCGATATTTTGGCGTAAGCGCGCTCTATGCCAATCGATTCAATTGTATCGGTGGTATGGCGCAATCCAGCGGTATCTATAAAGCGGAATGTTACTCCATCAATAACAATTATATCCTCAATGCTATCGCGAGTTGTCCCGGCAATATCCGACACTATAGCCTTCTCTTCGTTTAGAATACGATTGAGAAGTGTCGATTTCCCCACGTTGGGTTTCCCGGCAATGGCAACTGGTACTCCGGTTTTTATAACATTACCCAATTTAAACGACTCCAGCAATTTTTCTGTTTGCTGCGCCATTGTTTCAACAAGACTTAGGAGTTGCTTTCTATCGGCAAATTCCACATCCTCTTCGCTAAAGTCGAGCTCCAGCTCAATTAAAGAAGTGAAGTTAAGCAGCTGGGTGCGGAGTTCCTTCAGCTGGTTGGAGAATCCTCCTCGCATCTGATCCATAGCCACTTTGCGAGCAGTTTCGCTTGTAGATGCAATTAGATCGGCCACACCTTCGGCTTGCGAAAGATCCATCTTACCGTTGAGAAAAGCCCGTAGGGTGAACTCGCCTGCTTGGGCATGTGTTGCTCCGTGTTTAATCAGCAGCTCAAGTACCTGCCTTTGAATCAGAACCGATCCGTGGCATGAAATCTCTACAACATCCTCCCCGGTATAGGAGTGGGGTGCTTTAAAGATACTAACCAAAACATCGTCAATAATTTTATTGTCATCTACAATTTTACCGTGATGAATGGTGTAGGCCGGTTGCTCAGCTAGCTTTTTCCCTTTTTTACTTGGGCGAAAAACTCTTTCGCAAATATCCATAGAATTGGGTCCGCTTAGCCTAACGACAGCAATGGCTCCCATACCGGCGGGAGTAGCTATGGCTGTTATGGTTGTATCGTTATTCATTGTTTGTGTTACTAGTATTCCATTTTGTCTTCAAAATCCGCCCACTTTTTAAAACCCTCCAATGCTTCGTTGTTTAATATTTGATGGGCTTTTACCTTTCTCTCACCAATCGGTTTTTGAATTTCATCGTAAATAAATGAATCGTCAAAACCGATATTTTTTGCATCTAACTTTGTGTTTGCATAGTAAATTTCATCAATACGCGACCAGTATATGGCCGAAAGGCACATTGGGCAGGGTTCGCAGGAAGTGTATATGGTACAGCCGCTAAGGTTGTAATCGTTAAGCTTTTGGGCTGCCGATCTTATGGCCATCACCTCGGCATGTGCTGTGGGGTCGTTATTACTAGTTACTCTATTAACACCGGTTGCTATTACTTTCCCGTTTTTAACAATAACAGCACCAAATGGGCCGCCCTGATTTGTAATGTTGTCAACCGAAAGCTCAATGGCTTTCCTCATAAAATCCTCACTATTCTCTTTCATTTTGATGCATTTAATTTAACCCTCAAAATTCGCAATAAAAATTCATTAGAGCCAATCAAAACCTAAAAATGATGTAAAATCTTTCCCATAATCAAAGTCAATTCCCACTAAATTTGATAACTTGCAGGTGTTGTTAATGGATTCAATAGGCTAATACACTTGGCACAAACCATTTTAACTATGAAAAACCTATTACTATTTGCTTTCGCTATTCTTACTTTTTTCCCATTGCACGCATTTTCAGATGAACCTATTACTAATGGGGAGGATCTTATTAGGCAGATGAATTCACGGTATGCCGACAGCTGGTATAAGCACTTAACGTTTAAACAGAATATGTTTCGTTACAAAAACGACAGCCTAGTACGTAACGAGATTTGGCTTGTGGCTTATTCTGCACCCAGCAAGCTACATATTCGATACAACGATTTCTCGTCGGGGAGGGGATGGCTGGTGGTAAACGATACGCTTTATTCATTTAATCATAGCAAACTTATTGGCAAGCGACCTCGATTACACGAACTTGTGATATTAGGTTACGATGTGTATGCGGCCGATCCTGCTGTGATTATTCCAAAAATTAAAGCCATAGGGTTCGATTTCTCACAGGTAGAAATAGTTGAAATAAAGGGCAAAGAATACTATCAGGTTGGTGATTACAACGAGATGTGCTTTTTTGTTGGTAAGGATGATCTGCTCTTTTTCGGAGTCCGTAGAGTTGACGAGAATGGAGTGAAAGAAACCTTTTATCACAAATACAAGGAGTTTTATGGCAAGCAGGTTGCCACCGAGGTTCAGTACTACGAGAATGGACAGATGTACCTTTACGAGAAATATTTTGATATTCGCCTGCCAAGCTGTATGCCTGCTGACTTCTTTACCCCAAAGCTATTTAATGAAACCAGATGGTAAAGCCTAGCTAATATGCTTCTTTGGCAAACTTTCTTGCGTTAATTTCTACCTTGAGAATGAAGAAAAAGTTGTCTTCGTCGAGTTGTAGGAATTGATAGTTAAGCGTTTCACCTGTTTTTCGGGCAATATCTATAAGCCCAAGACCAGCACCCCCCTTAGCGGAAAGTTTCCCCTCCTTAATTTGTTTCTTGTACATCTCCTTTAGTTCCTCTTTGGATGCATTATTCACAGTGATAAGGGAATTTTCAAGATCATCCTTGTGCTTACGGGCTACCATGTTAGATGTGATGATGTAGTATGTGTCGTCCTTTTTGCCAATGATAAAAAGACCACTCCCAATCTTACCTTCGCGTATTTCGTCTGAGTGCTTATTCATGTTCTGCAGGGTTTCAACCATAACATGGTATACCTTGCGTTGTACCGAGCGCTCCTCGCTCTGTTTTTCCATATCCGACTCGGCCATGGAAGTAAACATCTTAGTGATTTCATGGCTAAATTCACCAAGGTATACCAAGGAGAACCCATTCTCAATCATCTCATCGTAGATGTTTGAAACGGATTTTATGAAGTTGAAAGTTAGGTTCATATTGAGTCGGAATTTGTTTGTGATGGCTAAGGTAGTGATTTTTTTTTGGGATAGCCCAAATCAATGTCTATAAAAAAAGTGGCCGGTAAATACGGCCACTTTCCTTTTTATAAATAGTCACTCAACTTTCGCAAGCAAAATATT
>DDWD01000015.1:11411-11780 GCA_002345825.1 Bacteroidales bacterium UBA2295 | reverse complement strand
TGGTAAAATGGTTCATCCCCAGTATTTTACTCGATGTGGTATCGGCCAGCTTATTTTTTAAATCCGTATCGTTTACCACAATAAACTTCCAGGGCTGGGCATTGCATGCCGAAGGCGCTATTCGTGCTGCTTCCAGAATTCGTTCCAACTTCTCCTTTTCGATGGATTGATCTGTATATCCACGGTCGCTCTGGCGATTTTTAANNNAATGATTGAATGACCTGCCTGACTGTCTTCGGCAGGCAGATTGATTGATTGCCTGCCTCTGGCAGGATTGTTTGATTGCCGATTACTGACTATCTCGTTAACCTCCCAAAAAGCGTCGGTTCCCGAGACAGGCCGATTACCGATTACTTTTTCTCTGACTTC
>DDWD01000015.1:0-11370 GCA_002345825.1 Bacteroidales bacterium UBA2295 | reverse complement strand
CTTCCAACTTCCGTCTTCCAACTTCTTTACCTCTTCGCATCATACTCTTTGCTAAATAGCTTGAGCGTGTTCGATTCGGCAATTAGAGTACCTTGTCCTTGTTCCACCAGAGCAATCATCGCTTTGGCTACATCTTCGTCTTTAATTCCCTTGTATTTTTTTAGGGGACCGATAAAGAGGAAACTAAATATGTTGTAAAGAATTTTTCCAATATCCTCGGCAATGCGCCTCTCGTTTCGTTTGCCAAGTAGGAGTGAGGGGCGAACAATTACTAATCTTGTGAATCCTACCTCCTTAAGTTCTTCCTCAACTTGCCCCTTGGTTTTCAGATAAAAGTTCTTCGATTTTGGATCAGCCCCAATGGAGCTAACAACGGCAAATCGTTCAATACCTGCAGCCTTTGCCTTTTGGGCAAAATCAACTACCATATCAAAATCAACCTTGCGAAAAGCATCCTTTGAACCTGCCTTTTTCATGGTGGTTCCCAAACAGCAGAATGCGTAGTTAATATTGGATGGGATTGAGTAGCTGCCATTCTCAATGGGAATATGAATAGACTTGTTGCTAAGGTTACTAGGAGCTTTCCTTGAGATGAGGTGCAGTTTGGTTTGGTTGGGATTACTACTCAGAATTTCGTGTAGTTTCGACCCAATAAGGCCTGTGGAGCCTATAATTATTGATGCCTTCATCTGTTTATTCTGGTTTTTGGCATTATGTGTATTATATTTTTACTAGTCGAGCCTTAAAAATAGCACTTTGTTAACTACTAACAAATTCATCGCGTTCTAGTTTAGGCACGAGATTAATTATTTCCATTGATTTCACTATGATTAGCATATTTGTTATATTATCAAACTACCCCAAGCCAAGGCATACTCTATGATGCATTGTTAGTGTTCGGTATATAGCTCATCTTCTACCCATTGACTAACAAATTCCAGATACCCTTCTTTTGCTCTTGGAAAGTCGAATTCAGAAAAACCTCTAAAATTAACCGTTTTCTTCAACATATGATTTGCCCCACTAAATAATTTAATTTCAATTTTATTATTCTTAATGCTTTTTATAGCTTTTGAAATTTTTATTGCGTTAACATATCTATCATCTTCGCCAAAGACGCATAATGTTTTAACATCAATCTTCTTCCAATATTCATAAAAGTTGTATTTTCTTCCGGACCAATACAATCCCTCAAAATTCTCTTTATTTATAACTATCCTGTCATGTAATCCTGTTAGATTCATAAAACGATATTTCTGTGTGTTATTATTTATGAAATTCAACACCTCTTTATAATCGCTTCCATTGTGTATCATTTCAGCCACCTCTCTATGGCTTTCTGCTGCAATATGTCCATCTTCGGATGAGTAACCTCTGCTTACAACTCTCAGACTATCAGAGAATGCAGCTGCTTCGTATGCGCTAAACGCCGGAGAAATAGCAATCATAAATGAAGGAATATCTGTTTTAGAAGCAATATAAGGCAACAGCATTCCTCCCTGGCTAAGTCCCCAAAGTCCGATTTTATTCTTGTCTACTGTTTCTCTCTGATTTAATATTTCCAAACAGGCTATAGCGTCTTCTGCAAGATTTTCATAAGTTGTTGTTATTCGGTTGCCTGTTGATTGTCCACTTCCTCTTTTATCATAAATCAATACTTCAATACCTTGTTTAGCAAAAAAATCAGCATCGAAAGCTAGCCAACTTTTAGTATAATCACCAGAACCATACAATAAAACCAAGGCAGGATGTAATGAATTTGTTTTAGGTTTATAAATTTCTGCTGAAATATTGGCCCCCGTACTTGAAATAGTAAATTTTTCTATGGTGTAATTTTCCGAAGGACTTGTATCCGATTGTTTCGACAGGTTGAAATGCATAGCTATCTCAGGGGGCATTCCCTGAATTTTCAAACGCCCCGTAATATTGCTGCTGTCTACTACTCCTTCAAAAGATAGATTAGCGTCATCCGTTATATATGAGAACCTTAAAGTTTCATTTTTAAAACTTAGATTTTGTATTCGCTGTTTAACGAACATATTATCACTACTTGAAATAGTAGAGTCATTTAAATCTAAAGATAAATCCGCTGTTTTTCCATTCACTTCCATAGTTCCTGTCCAGTATCCTGATATGGATTGTGAGTTGCAACTACAAATAAAAATAAGTAATACGAATAAGATGGATTTATTTTTCATTTCTGTAATTTTTGTTTTAATAAATAGATTATACCGATTACGAATCAAAACGATTTATTGAAAATCAATCTGTGATTCTGTATCGGCATTAACCGTTGTAATAAGCAAAATGCATTATTAATCATTTTGATATACAACAGGTTTTATTTGGGATAGGCATAGTAAATTTTTGTTGCAATCTTCCAACCATCCTTAAATTTATACAAGCACATATAGTCCGTATAAACCTGTTTGCCATCTGAAAAAATTTCAATTATTGCAATGGCCGCATATCCGGTTACTTTTACATCAATAAATTTGTATGTTACTGAAGGGTCTAATGGTTTAGGGTTTTTCTCTAACCGGTCAATCCAGTACTTTGCAGGCAACTTTGTTATTCCTCCATTCTCAAATATCACGATATCGCAATCTGGATGCCACCCCTTTTTTAGCAGTTTTGCATTGCCTTGTAAAAAAATGCCCTCTACATAGGCTTCAATAACAGTTTTCTTAACGTTTTCAATTTCAACAGTATTTTCAGAACTGTTGTTTTTGGTGTTGCTAATTGGGATAGCATAAGTGCAAATGGTCAATGCGATTAGCACCAGTGATGTTGCATAAAGTTTCAACTTCATAATTTTAAATTTCAATATTTAACATAGTTACATCTATAACCGAGAAGGCTCGGTCAATTACGAAGCAAACATCGATAAATTACATTATGAAGGCGTACGACTTTTGTAAAGTCGTACCTTTTTTTTGAGAATTTTATGGTTCGGTTTTATGTGTGTTTATTTCTGTACTGGGTTGGGGTTAATCCGGTATGCTTTTTAAATGCAGTGTTAAAAGAGGATTTCGAGTTAAAACCCACATCGAAAAGAATTTGCTGAATTGTGAATTCATTGGTTGAAGATTTTTCTATAATTTCAATGGCTTTATCTATTCGATACTTGTTAATAAAGTCGAAAAAATGTTGCCCGATATGCCGGTTGATGAGTATTGATAACTCGCGCGTATGAATATTCATTTGTAATGCTAAATCCTGTAAAGTAAGTGTTGGTTCAAGGAAGGGTTCTTTTTCTTTCATATGCTTACCTAAATGCTCAATTAGACTAGTATTCTTTAAGTCCAGCTCTGTTTCAAGGGCAATGTTTTCACTATTTCTGTTTTGGATCGTTCTGGTAGGTTTTAGGTTGGATTCAACACCACGGAAAAACTCTGGATTGTACAATGCTTTTAATATAAACCAGCAAAACATGCATAATGCAACAATCGTTAATACTGTAATAGTCCAGGTAAAAGGGATTGTGAAATTTTTGAAAATCAGAAAATCTTTTACAACTGTTAAAGGAAGAGTAATCAGGAAAACTAGAACTATTAGAGATAACCATTTATATATTTCGATATTACCGTTAGTGTAATTTTCGAGATAAATCCTTTTGTATCTTCTTAAAACATAGATAATGGCAATTAGGTAAGACACAGCCTGCAATTTAAGAAGGTACGCGTTGAATATCCAGTGTAGCTTATGTAAAAAATATGACAGAGGTTCACTCTTTGCAAACAACAATACGAATATCACAAGCAGGTTGTAGAGTGCAAAAGGGAGTAAGTGAAGAATAGCGTTTGGCTTTAGTTTAAAATTTTTGTAGCAAATAGATAGCACATAATGGTAAAACAAGGGGAAGATTAACCATATCACCGATTTTATAATTGAGTATAATTCTGGTTTATCAGTTAGAAGGTGGACGATAAAAATTCCACTTATATCAACTGCACAAACAAGTATGAATCCTGCCAGCAGGATATTTGCCAACCGATTCTTTGATTTAACAGTTAAAAGAAAGAATATTAGTAAGATGGAGACAAATATTGCTATTAGCGCAATGATATTAAGTATATTATGTTCATTCATATTTCTTCATGTACTATTATACTATTATACTATTATATCACTTTACTAACGGTTTCTTTTACTATAGATTGGGTATTAAAATACAATAAACACTAACAATTTGGTAATGCTACTTTAACTTTGGACGAATAGTTCGTTTATTCTACTCAACACATCTTTTGTCTCCCTGAGACTTGTCAACACAACCCAGTCGTGAAACAATTCAGGATACTCAAAATAGTTTAAGTTGATATTTTGGCTCTCTAGTAATTGCTTGAGCTTTCGTGCATCTGCACAAAGCACGTCGTTAGTGCCTGTAAATATAGATATCTTTCCAAGATTGGTAAAATTACCATAAATTGGGCTTACCCGATAGTCTGTCATATCCAATTCGCCTGCATAGTTCTTTCCTGCTATCTTCAATCCTTTTATGCTGAGGATTTTGTCGAATTTGTCGAATTTTGCAATTTCAAGATTAGCCATTGATACATCGAGCCAAGGCGAGAACAGAATAATCTGCTCGGGCTGCTTTAGCTTTTCGTTTCTTATTTTTTGGGCAAAGCCCAATGCCAATCCTCCACCTGCCGAATCGCCCATTAAAACTATCTGTTTAGTTGGAAAATTGGATGTAAGCATTGAGTAAACCGTATCAAGAAATTGGTATGTATCGATACAGGTCGATTCGGGAGCCAAAGGATAATCGGGGATAATTAATGTTGCGTTTGTGCACACAAGGAGCTGCTCTATGAGTTGCCAGTGCATTCGCGTAATATTGGCATAATATGCACCTCCGTGCAGAAAAAGTATTAACGTATTGCTTTCGCAGTTCTTGGGGGAAAGTATCCAAACCTTTCGTTCCATATAATCACCTACATCAACATTGAGGTTTTTGAGTATTGACTTCGGAATACTTGCTGGTACTTTGTTGTAAGAGTTATTTACAATTTTCTTTTCCATAGCTCTTGTCATACCAAACAACCCCATAAAGAGCTGTATGATTTTTGATTCGAAGCTTGGTGACGCTATAATATTTGTCATTTGGATTTGCTCTTTATCACCCTATCGGCAGCAAGTTTGCCAGTAACAATTGACATTGGGAAGCCTGAAGGGCTGTAGGTCCACTGACCAGCCTGAAACACCGATGGCAGAATGGTTTTAACGGAATCATTCACTTTTAGCATCTGATTGACTGCCGGAACAAATGGGTTGGTAAACGCCCACCCCGTGAGGGCTCCGTGGGAATTGCCAGTTAACCTCTCAATGGTTAATGGCGATGATGAGAAACGGTTGGCCACCTTATCCTTTATTCCGGGGAAAATGGTTTCGACCAGAATCTCAATTGTGATGGTCTCCATATAACCCCTTATTTCATTTGTCCAACCAAATTCGTCAATCTTCTTATCCAGCTCGTAATCGAGAAATAAGCTTATCTCAAGGCCAACTTTCCCTGCGGGAGCCAAATCGGAATCGCGCAGAACAGGAATGGCAATTTCAAAAGTATTTAGTTTAAAATACTCCAATAGATAATTTCTTACCCTGTTTTTTAGCTCATTATTATCGGTTTGGATTTGCTTAGTGTTTAAAAACTCTTCAATATCCTTGGTTGATACGGTTGATAGGCCTCTTTTATCGGGGGTGTAGAAGAAATGCCCAGTGCAAATGTTTTCGAAATACTCTTTACGTTCATTCACGGTTAGATATACGGTGAATACTGAATCGCCACCCTTTAGGTCTTTAAGTTCACCCCTTTTCTGCTCAATTCTTTTGATAAGTTCGTTGCTCTTTATTTCTTCAGTAGGAATTACATTGTAAAGCTGTTTAAGATCGCTGGCCCAAACCAAATTGGAATATTCAATGCGATTTCCATTACTGTCGATAACAAACTTCTCTTCCGGGTTCAAGGTAGTAACAGATACACTCGTATTTATTACTCCTCCCTTTTCGGTTATAAATTCTGTTACTCTATCAATTACGGTTGCAGTTCCTCCCTTGGGGTAGTGGTAATCCAGATAAAGGCTGAAATAGCTTAAGGCGAAGGAGGTTGGCGTGTTCTTAAAAAAATGTTGAGCGATAATATCAATAAGCGCTTGGTTCTTAGTAAGTCTTTTCAAGTAATCTTCAACTGGTTCGTAAAGCTTATTTATTTTTCGCATTGTGAATAGGAAGCGCAATAGCCAGGGAAGTAGCTCACCGAAAAGGTACTTTTTATTCTTGGCAAAATCCATTAGGGCTGGATTATCGATTCCGTATAGCACATCCATATAGCCCATTATTTTCTTTATCTCCCTAATAATTATGGAAATATCTTTGGAACTATCGGGGTAAAATGATTTTAGAAACTCCTCGTACTCACCAATGCTGCTGCTATTATTTACCCTGATAACTTTATCCTCAATGCCAACAGAAACTGTAACAGGTTCGAATTCAACGTCGATTCCCAGCTGCCGGAGCATAGGAAATACAATGCCAGAGTTCTCAATGGAGCGCAAACCCGTATCGAAGTACACGCCGTTTCGCTGAAAGGTTTGCACCAGCCCGCCGGTTTTAGGTTGCTTTTCGTATAGGACTACTGATTTCCCCGATTTAGCAATGTAGGCAGCAGCGGTTAGCCCAGCTATGCCTCCTCCAACAACTATAGCATCATATTTCATCTATCCCTTGTTTGATTTCACAACTCTATTTGCAGCAATTTTACCGGTTAGTATGGACATGGGAACACCTGCTGGGCTATAGGCCCATTGGCCTGCCTGATATACAGATGGCAAAGGTGTATATACCGAACGATCGGCAATCTGAATCTTATTAATTACGGGCATCTCCTTCTGAAATTCCCATCCAACAATTGCCCCCTGGGAGCTAGCTGTTCTATTATGGTAGCTTAGGGGTGAAAAAGAAAATCGATCTATAACCTTATCCTTTAGCATTGGGAAAACGGATGCGGATATAACTTCAATAACCCGATGCTCAACCTCGGCTATAAACTCTTGGAGCCAACCCTCATCTTGAATCTTTTTGAATAGTTCATAATCGGCAAGAAAACTGATAATCATACCCGTTTTGCCTGGAGGAACCAGAGTTTTATCCTTAAGTCCGGGTATAGATATTTCAAAAGTATTTAGCTTAATAAACTTATCGAGCCAGGTGAGAACTTGTTGCTTGCTGATATTGGAAAAATTGCCTAATATATCGTACAGTTCCTGTCGATGAGTTTCGCCCAAACCCTGGCGCGATGGGGTATAGAAAAAGTGACCGTTCGCAATCTTCCCAAAACTTTCCAGTGGTTCATCCACCTGGAGAAATAGTGTGAAAACCGACTCACCACCCTTACTATTTTCAATTTTTGTCTTTGCTTTTTGAAAGTTGGCTTTTACTTCAGGTGGCAAGTTTTCTGTTTCGGCAATTCTGTATAGGGTTTTAAGGTCGGCGGCCCAAACAAGATTTTTATATTTATAGGTTATGTTTTTATCATCGGTAATTGATTTACTATCGGGAGTAATTTCAGTTACCATTGTTCCTGTTTTAACCTCTCCACCCAGCTCAAGAATTTTATCTTTTAGCGATTCCGATAGCTTACCAACGCCTCCCTTAGGGTAGAAGTAATCGAGATACAACGAAAAGTAGCTTAGGGCGAAGAATGTAGGAGTGTTCTTAAAAAAATGCTGCGCAATAATATCCCGAAGTGATGGATTCTTAACCACCGATTTTAGGTAATCCTCTACAGGAAGCTGCATTCGGTTAATTTTACCTACGGTAAATAGGAAGCGGGGCATCCAGGGTAGTAATTTTCTGAAAATGAAGGATGTATCGCGCTTTAAATCCTTAAATAGCGGATTCTCAATTCCGTAAAGCACATCCATATACTTCATTATCTTGCGGATAGTTTTAATCACCTGGTCAATTTCACCGCTGCTTTCCGGATAGAACTTTTTTAGTAAATCGCTGTATTTTGATAGACTTTCGATATTCTCGATATGCAGTATCTCGTTTTCAATGCCTAGGGAAACAGGGCTTTTCACCACCTCAAGGTCAATGTTCAAATCTTTTAGCATTGGGAGGATAATTCCCGCATCCTCCAGAGCACGAACTCCTGCATCGAAATGAAAGCCGTTGCGTGAGAAAGAGTTAACCAAACCGCCCGGCTCACGGTTCTTTTCAATCAAAAGAACTTTTTGGCCCTCGCGGGCCAGAAATGCGGTGGCGGTTAATCCAGCAATTCCTCCGCCAACAATTATGGTATCGAATGTATTATCAAGCATAGTTTAAATTACTCGGTGTTTATTAATCAAATATTTCAAAAAAAAGATGTGTATCTTTTTTTATAATCGATTGATTTATATTGAAATATATCAACATTCCTTTTTCAAAACTATTGCGCATCTCCGAAGCGCTTTAAAACTTATCATTGTTAATTCAATCGCTATTTACCCTCTACGAGGGTATTTGTAAAAAAACTAAAAAATAAGAGCAATATCTTTAATTTAAAATAATGAAATTCAATTATATATTACTCTATACCAGCTATTTTTAGGGTTTCTTCCCATAGCTCGTTTGCAACCTCTTTGTCCAAAGCTGGTGGTGCTGGTTCCTCCCCGGTGGTTAAGTTAAAGAATTTTCCGCTCACATTATCCATCTCTTTTGAAACGCCTAGGTAGTAAAGTGCCTCCGCTGAAATGTCGGGAGATTTTAATGTTTTATCGAAGAAATTCCGTTTGAACCAACGGTAAATCGGACCGTTTTCCTGACCAGTTTCGGTTTTTACTGCCCCCGGATGCATTGTGTTTATGGTTACCCCAGTGTTTTTGAAATGCTCATTAAAAACCAGCATTGAAAGTAGCTGAGCCGTTTTGGCGGAACCGTAGCTTTTTAGACCGGAGTAGCTCCGCTTTTCCCAGTTTAAATCGTCGAGCCTTAAACCCCAAGCAGCAAACCGATGCCCCTCGGAACCAACCATTATTATGCGAGCCTTCTGCTGTGCCTTTAGCTTATCCATCAAAAGGTAATTCATAATAAACGATGAAAGGTAGTGAACCACAAAAACTTTTTCAAATCCATCGGGCGTTAGTTCTCGTTTTGTTAGGTAAACACCAGCATTGTGGATAATAACATCAATAGGTGTATCCAGTAGCGCTAGCTCGTTGGACACCCGAAAAATATCTTTTAAACTGCTTAGATCGGCAATTCTATAATCGCATTTTACGCTAAACTCGCTCTCTATTTCATGACGAAGTTTTTTCGATTTTTCGGGATTTCGGTTAATGCAGAGCAGGTTTGCCCCTTTGGAAGCAAACTTTCGGGCAGTAATGTATCCTATGCCTGAGGTGGCGCCGGTTATAACAACAAGTTTATCCTTAAAATCATCGTTGCATATTTTTGGGTCTTTGCGATTATTCCTAATCATTGCGAATACGTTAGACCACTTATACTCCTTTATATACTGAACTGTTTTTTTTCTCATACAAGGCTATTATCCAAATTTCTTAATCAGAAACCTACGATACATCTTTCCAAATCGGGGGATGTTGTTAAAGATATCGCCCCACAAATCGTAGTAATCGCGCTGCTCTTTTATCAATCCATCCTCACTAAGTACCAACTTTGTTGCTCCGTACATTGGGGTATTGGGATACTTCTTAAACATCATGGTCATTACCCAATCGAACATAATCACATTGTCGTTTTGGGTTATGGCCAGTATTTCCATTTTCAGCTGCTGGGTACGCTTGGTAAGCCGGTTGCACATGGCTATAAAATTATCAAGCCCCTCAATACGTTGGATGGTATCCTGAAAAACAATATCCTTGTGATAGTAAGGGAATATGTGAGACCAATCGGGTTTACCCTCCCGGTTATATGTTTGCGACCACAATTCCTTTATTGTATCAACATTTATGCTAACCCTTTCTTGTCCGTTAATTATTGTTTTTTGTTCCTGTGAATTCATATCGCTTAGAAATATTTGGGTTTACAATTTATGACTATTGATTCGTTAAGTTCGAAAACTGTTTTATCAAAAGATGGAGGTCCAAAGGTCATACTGGGATTGTTTGAAAAACCGAAGCCTTCCTTCGGAATCCCCAACCAGCTTGTGTCAAGCTTATCATTCATATTCTCATCATGAATAAACTTAAAAGCATACCTGCTAGGCTTTACGTTTTCGATAACAATTATACATTTTTCGCCTGAAATGTTCTTAGATATTGCAGCTACCTGTTCTTTTTTCTCATTGCTAAGTTCGAGGTGTATTTTCCCATTATTGTTTCGTAAATTGCAAATCTCAATTGTTAAGGATAGCTGAGCAAGCAATCCGAAAGGGATCAAGTTTAAAATAAATAGGACAAGAAAAGTTCTCATCTTCTTGGTGCTTATTATTCTATAGTTTACAATCTGTTTTGCTTAGCATTTAAAACAACATTTAAACATAATAAAAAAAGCCTTTGAATCAATCAAAGGCTTTTTTTGTTTTAAACTTTATTTGGTGTAAAAATAATAAAAAATCAATTAAATGGTTTGTTTACAATGTTTTATCAGGGATTTGTGTGACAAATTTAGATGCCAATTGGCGGGTTTTAAAAAATAATTCGCCACTGCGGTATGGCCATCATGCTGGTCTGGTAAACGTATTCAGCTTCGCCAGTAACCTCGTTGAACCTCTCCCCTTGGATGTTTTTGTAGTTAAGTATGTTAGTTATTTCAATACCCCATTCCTGAGTTATGCCTCGCTTATTGACTTTGAATGCAACTTTTAAATCGGATTTAATAAAATCGCTTAGCTTAATGCTAAAGGCTCTATCGTAATCCCATATTCGCTCGTACTTGGTTGGATTTCCATCAGTATCGAATACTATTGCATTCTTTTCCCAAGGAGTTGCTCGTTTACCCCCAGCCACCATAGCTTTTAAATCGATAGAAAGTGAGCGTTTCACGGTTTTGTTGTTTTTGTCGAAAACAAACTCCTTACCCAATAGCCCATTTACAACATAATTATTATTAAATGCTGTATTGTAAGTATTTTGATCGCTACCGGTGTATTTCGAGTCGAATAACGATGCTGTTACTAGGTAGTAAAGCCCTTTGTTTAGGAAACGTTCAAGGGTTAGCTCAACACCATAGTTTTTTCCAGTACCTTGGTTATTCAGATAATAGGAGGGCATACTGAATTCGAAGCTAGCCCCATTGTTAAGGATTGAGAATGAGTTGCTGCCGCTGGCATCAACGGGTACGTCGAAAAGATGTTGGTAGTATGTTTCAACTTTAATCCGGGTGAAGCTGTTTATTTTGAAATTGTAGCCAAGTACAAGG
>DDWD01000031.1 GCA_002345825.1 Bacteroidales bacterium UBA2295 | reverse complement strand
AAAACAAAGTGGGTAACGTTCTTGCAAAAGACGTTTTTACAATGAAGTAACCGAAGCGCAGCAGAGTTCGACGCAGTCAATATCTTGTTATTCAACTCAATATACAGATTGCTTCAATCCTCAAAGGACGTGGCTTTGACTTCGTCGAGCACTTCGTGGTTCGCAATGACGCCGAGGCGTTAGGCATCTTTGCGGACAATCATATGTTTAATAAGGAAATTGAACAAGCAATAACTGAGTACACACATTATCGTTAGCAGGCTACTTCCTAATAACAGGAGGTATAACATTTAGCCTCATCTCGCGCTTAACGGTACCATCCTGCTGGTAAACCCAAGCCGCACCCAGCTGATTTCCTAGTCGAAAGTAAACACGTGCTGCAGGATTACCATTGAGGAAAAATACAGTCCAAAACCCTTCAGCTTTGCCGTTAACATAATTACCCACCAGATTGATTTGCCCCTCCTCGTTGAAAAACATCCAACGGCCAAATGACCGACCATTGTAATAGGCTCCAATCTGTTTGGGCGTGCCATTGGGGTTGTTTACAATCCACAAACCGTGATACGAGCCATTCTTAAATTCGCCCTTAGTAAAGGTTTTTCCGTTGGGCAAAAAACTTTGCCACTGGCCAGCCCTATCGTTATCAACATATTGACCAATCTCGGCAAGTTGACCAGTAGGATAATACTCCTTGTACTCTCCTTCGAGCAGGCCATTGTTATAAGTTGAAACATTCATTAGCTCACCCGATTCGTAGTAACCATTAACCTTGCCCTCAATTTTACCTTTATTATAGTAGGATACGCGCTGTAAATTGCCATTCTTGTAGTAGGCATATAGCGTATCGTGATTCTCGCCCTTATGCTTATACCCTTTATAGTTCAACTCACCCGTTGGGTGATAGGCCTCGTATTGTCCGTGCAGTGTATCGTTTTGGTAGTAGGCCAGCAACAAAGGATTTCCGTCGGGCGAATAAACTGTTGTTTTGCCATGCAACAGATTGTCGGAGTACTCACTTTCTGTGTCAACCTGTCCATTGGGATGGTAGGTTATTAGCTTGCAATTCAGCTTATCGTCGATATAACATCCTGTTTGATATAGTGTACCACCCTCATTCCAAACGCTATACTCTCCATTTTTAGTCCCAGTATGGTAACGAAACATACTTTTCCTCATCCCATTCCTAAAGTAGTTAGTCCAAAGGCTATCGGGCAAATTATCGATATAGTACCCCTCCTGCATCACATTCCCCTCGGGATAAAAGAATTTATAATCGCCTTGCTTTAGCGTATCGCCATTCTCGATGAAAAACAGGTAAGTTTCTTGCAAAACTCCAGATGGGTAATGGGCCTCGAACTTCTCTAGCGTTTGGGCAAAAGACAATAACCCCATTGCAACGAATAGGGTTATTAATAGAGATGTTTTTGGGAAAAATCGCATTGCTTTAGGTTTGGTATGGGGTAGATTCACTCAAAACAAATACCTACACCAGAATTACTGTAACAGCCAGTCAAACTACTCCGAATCAACTCCTCCAACCTCAATTACCAACTGGGCACCCTCAAGGGCAAAACGCGGGCCATAATCAACAATTACGGCCAAGGCATACTGTCCGGGTGGCAATTCACCAGCGGGGAGTTCCACCTCAACGTTCCGGGTCATTTTAGGATAAGTTTCCACCTCGAACGAGGGAAACTGCTTCTCTTCGGCAGTCATAATATTCGAAGCAATAAGATGCACTTTACATTTTGTTACCTTATCGCCGAGATTATCGAGTGTTGCAGAAAATTTTCGGTTAGCATCTCCCTCCTTGGTTATCTCCTGAATGCTAGTTACCTTAACAGAATGGTTGGCATTTGAGGTAGGCGATTGGTAAACCGCAACTCCTATACGCCCGCTAACCATAACACCAGCTCCAAGGGCTTTATCGGCATCCCAAGAGGTTTGCTCGCGGGTTGGCTGAATATAGAGCATACACCAAGCAGCCCCGTATTCATCGCCAGGTACCAGCATCGACACCTGAATGGGAATTTGATCGCCCGGGTTTAATTCAAAAAAACTGGGGTTTATGTTAAGCCAATTTGCTGCCGAACGGCGGGTTGTTGCTGGAGGCATCATCTGACGCTTACCATCGCTACCGGGCAAAAAGTCAGATATTGCTACAACATATGAAGCTTTCTTATTACTGTGATTCTTTATGTTTATAACCTTGGTTTGATTCTCTCCCGGCTCGGCATTGAAATCGAGCCTAACAGGTGCCACCTCAAAATCTTGAGCAAAAAGAACCGCCGTAAGGTTAACAAACAGCAGGATTAACAAACCCTTAAAAACAATTCTCATAATCGGTAAAAGATGATTGAGTAATATTTGAACACAAATATAAACTAAAAAACGAAGATTCGTACCTCAATCGTATGCAATGTAGATTATGATTGAATGCCGCAAAATTCGGGGTAAATATCTTGCAAGAAAAAAACACTTCCATATATCTAATACACTAACACTTACAAAGTATCTGAGATTATTTTTCAAATAAACCCCATATCAGCAACTTAAACGTATCGCAAATAAATCAATCAAAAAATTCGATAGTTAATATACAACAACGAATGGTTGGACATCAAATAGAAAAGATTAATCAAAAAAAGAGTTGTTTAGTATTTTTTTAACTACTTTTGAATTAAGGATTAAAGTTCCATTTATGGCACATAACGGATTTGCCCACAGAGTTAAGCTAACTCTTTTCACTCTAATAGCCTGCTGCTGGCACTTCTTCTCCACAGCACAAGATATAAATATTTTACCCAAGGAAAAACAGGAAGATGTTGCTCGATACCAAGAGCTTGTAGCCCGGTATAAGCAGGCTGGCAATACGGAACAAGCCATTTTCTATCTTAATCGGATAGCATTTACCTACTGGGAAAATGGTAGTCTGCGCGAAGCTGTATCGTACTTTTTGGAGTCGGTACCACTCAACGAGAAGGTGAAAAACTACAACGATATTAAATCGATATACAGCAATATCGGATTAATATACACTGACTTAGAGCGTTTCGACCTAGCCCTTGAGTACTTTAGCAAAAGCCTTGAGGCACGCCGAATCCTTAACAATAAGGCCGATATTGCCGCTGGACTAATAGATGTTGCCTACATACACGGTGCGTTACGACAGCACGATAAGGCAATACCCTTGCTCGAAGAAGCACTATCGCTCTCCCGCGACTTGGGAAATCCCCGCCTTACGTTAAACTGTTTAAGATTGCTAAGCAACAATTACGATCAGTTGGGAAATTTGGCTAAAGCTCAGGAGATGAATAATATGTCAACTCAAATAGAGCAGCAGTTGGCCAGATCGGAGGTACGTGAACAGTACGAGGGTATTGTGGGCAAGACCGAAGCTGAGGTTGAACGCGAAAGGATTCAGCGTACTGCTCAGGCACTGGAAATGGAGTTGCAAAAAATAAGAGCTCAGGCCACTGAGGACTCTTTGGGATTTGCCATACAAGCGCAAAGAGACTCGTTACAGCGTGTTGAACAGGTTGCATTGCAACGCCAGCAAGAAATTGAACTTCTTGAATCGCAACGACAAATACAGGAACTTGCAGAAAAGGAGCAACGTGCAAGGCTTCAGGCTCAGCAAACAACCATATATGCTGGTGCAGCAGGAATCTTCTTATTGGTCTTGCTATCACTTTTTATCCTAAAGGGCTACCGCGATAAGCGTAAAGCCAACTCGCTGCTTAGTAGTCAGAACGAGGAGATCAACAAGCAGAAAAACCAGATTCAGAAACAGAACGAGAACATCAACAAGAGTATAAATTACGCTCAAGGTATTCAGAGGGCTCTGCTCCCATCGCAAAAAACACTAGAGCAGTATTTCGAGAACTCCTTTATATACTTTAAGCCCCGCGATGTGGTTAGCGGCGACTACTACTGGTTTAAGCCCATACCCAACGGAAATGGTGAGTATTTGCATGGAGTCGATAAATTTGCCATATCGGCCATTGACTGTACGGGTCACGGTGTGCCGGGAGCGTTCCTGTCGATGATTGGCTACAACCTGCTTGACGAGATAATTGATAAGGGAATTCACAAGCCCGGACAAATCCTCATGGAGCTGAACAAGGGTATTAGACGCACCCTTAGGCAGGACGAAACTGATAACCGCGATGGTATGGATATGGCCCTGTGCGTATGGGATCCAAAGGAAAGGGTAATTGAATTCTCCGGTGCTAAAAACCCCCTGGTTTACATTGCCAACGATGAGCTGTTTAGGATAAGAGGCGATAAGGAATCCATTGGCGGGGGAAGTACAAATACCGATTTGGAGTTCACTACCCACACAATACCCATTGACTGCCCCACCTGGCTTTATATGTTTTCCGATGGCTATATCGATCAGTTTGGAGGCAACCAAGGACGAAAGTTCATGATTAAGAATTTTGCCGAACTCCTTGAGCATATCCACAAGTTACCCGCCAACGAGCAGCGCGAGATTCTGAAGATCACATTTAACGAGTGGAAACGGCAAGAGTATCCCCAAGTAGATGATGTACTGGTGATGGGTTTTAAAATTGATTGCTAAACACCAAAAAAATAGTTTTTCTAATAGAGTTGGATTAACCACCCTCTTTAGGCACTTTATGAACTCTTTCATTGGTCTTCAATCTCCGGTCTTCTGTCTTTCAATTTTAAACTTTAAACGCAAAGGCACTAAGACACAAACGCTTCATGTTTAAACACATAAAATTATACTTTCTAATGTATTTAAGACGCAGCCACACTCTTTAGGCACTTTATGAACTTTTTCATTGGTCTTCTCACCTCTCACCTCTCTTCGGTCTATCAACTCAAGACTTTTGACTTTTTAACTTTCGACTTTCGACTCTTGCCCCCCCCACTCCCAAACAATTCACATAACCAAAACTTCCCACAGTGCAACCCCACGCATTTAGCAGTATCATATATCACACTTTCCCAAGCATTCGTCCGCACATTACCTCTCTTCCTCAATATTAAGGGTTTTGGTGGTAAAAAAAAGCAAAAACTACTTGTATTATAAATTTTTTGCAATATTTTTACGTAAGTTTTCAAAACGCGAACAAAACAGCAACTATATTACTAACAATTAAATTCTTAATCCTATGAGAAAACTATTACTTGGAGTAGCCATGCTACTTTTTGCCCAGTTGGGCTTTGGACAGGCGGTCTCTGATCAAGCCGTAATTCCAGTATCAGTTACGCTTAACTCAATCCTTAGATTAACTGTAACTGCAGGAGGGAACATTCAGTTTGTTGTAAACACTATGGATCAATACTTAAATGGTATTGATATAGCTAGTGACCAGTACAAAACAAAGTACAAGGTTTCATCGTCTAACGATTACAATGTTACCATTGCTGCTGATTACGATGGGTTACTAGGTGTTGAAACTGGTACTACAATGGCTCTGTCATTTATTGAGTATACCCCCACAGGAGGGACTACCGCTGGAGCCGGGGGTGCATTAACAACTACTGCAGAACTAACAGCAACCGACCCTGCTGGAACTGTTGATACTTATGAAATAGCGTGGCAATTGACTGGTGGGTTGCTAGCGATGGATTATCCTGCCGATGTTTACACAGTTAACGTATTCCTTCAGGTTCAACCTCAACCTTAAAACTGAAAGAGTAAATTAAAACTTACAATTTTTATATTAGAGCCAAGCGAATACGTTTGGCTCTAATATATTGAAATTTATTAAATAAGATGGGCAGAAAAGGATTATTTAGTATAAGGATACTGCTAGTTTCCGTTAGCCTTTTCACCTTTATTGGGAAAAACTCGGTTTTTGCTCAGGTTGACTATGGCAACCTATGGGTTGCAGGCAATAACCTACAAATAATTTACAATACACTAGATCATTATCAGAATGGGGTTAATTTAACTGCATGGACTAGAGTTAAGGTAACTATAAAATGCGAGTCCTGTCTAACAACGGATACCTGGGAAATTAGAATGTTCGCTAGGACAAATGCTCTTAATTATAGTGGTTCTGAAACTGGGGTTTCCGACATAAATTTTAATCAATTTCCAATTGAAGTTGATATTATCGGTAGTGTGAGTGATTTAACTGTAAATACACCGTTTATTCTTGAGGAGGCAACCCCAGCAACATCTGATGGGTTAATATTAATATCGGGTAGCCATGGGATGGGCTTAGGTTCATCTGATCCACCATTTGAATTTGAGTTCACATT
>DDWD01000079.1 GCA_002345825.1 Bacteroidales bacterium UBA2295 | reverse complement strand
CAGACCTGCCTGCCGTCAAGCAGGGGCACAGAGTCTTTTTGATTGAAAGCTGGTGATTGCGCCTCATAGGGATTGTCTTAACTTCGATATTCGACATTCATTATTCATCATTCGTTATTGTTTTTCAAACAGTAAATCACCTTTTCCACTTCCTCCTTAGTTCCAACCGTAATCCGCAAGCATCCTTCGCATCCGGGCTGTGTGCTTCTGTCGCGAACCACAATTCCACTGCTAGCCAGTTTACTATATGCTTGCCTTGTATTATCGAACTTTACAAGCAAAAAGTTAGCATCCGATGGGTAAACCTTTTGTACAAATGGTTGGCCGGTTAGCTCGTTGGTGAGCCAATTTTTATTGTCAACCAGTTCTTTTGTTCGTGTAATCATTTCATCGCTTTGCTGTAAGGCTTTTAGAGCAATATCGATGGATGGTTTACCCACGTTGTAAGGGAACTTTACCCTATTCATTACACCAATTATTTCGGGCGATGCAAAGGCCAATCCAACCCGCGCTGCTGCCAATCCCCATGCTTTCGATAGCGTTTGCAGTACTACCAGGTTTGGATACTGATTTATCCAGCTAATTACCGATTTCTCAGGGCAGAAGTCAATGTAAGCCTCATCAACAACAACAATGCCTGCCGATTTCTCTATAATTTGCCTTACTATTTCAGCATTCTGTGTGTTTGCTGTTGGGTTATTCGGATTGCAGATAAATGTAAGTTTAGGCTTTTGCGCATTTTTATCCTCAAAATCTTTTATATTGATATTGAAGTCGTTATCGAGCATCGATTCGATTACCGAAACATCATTAACCGCTGCGCAAACACCATACATTCCGTAGGTAGGTGGAAAGACCAATATCTGGTCGGCTCCTGGCTTGCAAAAGCATCGCATTAGCAGGTCAACCGCCTCGTCGCTACCATTGCCAATAAATAGTTGCGATGCGTTTACCCCTTTTACCCTAGCTATCTCATCCCTTAATCCTTGAAGTTGCGATGCAGGGTAGCGATTTATGCCCTTGGGCAAATTGGGTAGGGCAGTTGGGCACTCGTTGGCATCGAGCCAAATGGAGGCATTTCCCTCAAATTCGTCTCTAGCCGATGAGTAGGGTTTTAGGTTGCGAATATTTTTGCGTAGAAAGTTGTCAGTTATTTGTTGTGCGTTGTCTGTTGTGTCACTATCAACCGACAACTTACAACCGACAACTGCTCTTTTTTCCACCGCCCGTGCGTGCGCCTCAAGCCCCTCGGCTCTGGCTAGCGATGTGGTTGCCTTTGCAATTGATGATAGTCCTTCGCTAGTGAGTTGCTGGAATGTTATGGTTTTCAAAAAGCTAAGCAAATTCACCCCGCTCCAGTTTCGGGCAAAGCCCGATGTGGGAAGCGTGTGGTTGGTTCCGCTGGTATAATCACCTACTGACTCGGGCGTGAAGTGCCCCAGAAAAACCGAGCCTGCGTTTTCCACTTTTTCTGCAAGTTCATTTGGCTTATCAACGGCCAGAATAAGGTGCTCAGGCGCGTACTCATTGCTTACGTTTATGGCATCATCCAGATTATCAACAAGAATTGCTGTGCTATTTTCAAGGCATTGCAGCGCAATACCCTTTCGTGGTAAGGTTTCAACTTGCTCATTAACCTCTTTTAAGCAGGCATCTAAAATGCTTTTGTTGGTGGCTATTAGCACAACCTGACTATCGGTTCCGTGCTCGGCCTGCGATAGCAAATCGGCTGCAACAAATGCTGGATTTGCTGTTTGGTCGGCAATAACAAGTACTTCCGATGGGCCCGCAGGCATATCAATGGGTACACCCATAGCGCTAACCTGTACCTTTGCCTCGGTAACGTATCGGTTTCCAGGACCAAAAATCTTATCAACCCTTGGGATGCTTGCTGTACCAAAAGCCATAGCAGCAATGGCCTGCGCCCCACCTACGGTGAAAACCCGCGCGTTGAAAAGACTGAGGGTGTAAAGCAGCTCGGGCGTTGGGTTAGGTGGTGTGCAAATAACCAGTTCGTTACAACCAGCCACTTTTGCCGGAACGGCAAGCATAAGCACAGTGCTTAGTAGCGGTGCTGTTCCACCAGGAATATATAGCCCCACTCGATTAAGCGGCTTGTATTGCAACTCGCAGCATATGCCAGGCATTGTGCTAATGCTAACATCTTGTGGCCTTTGCGCAGCGTGAAATTTGTCAATATTGATAATGGCTTGGCTAATCGAGCTAACAATATCTTGCGATACTGAATTTTTGGCCTGCTCTAGTTCCAATTTGGGTATCTCAAGCAGCTGGCTATCGTATTTATCAATCTCCCTGTTTAGGTGAATAAGCGCAGCATCGCCATTCTGCCTAACATCGGTAATAATTTGGCTAACCCGCTGCTTTGTTTCAGGATCATCCTGCAGGGGTCGCTTTAGCACTTCGGCTATTTGTGATTTAGTAGGATATTTTAGTATTTTCATTGATTTTGAGATTTTTTAAACACAGAGACGCAGAGGCACAGAGAGGAATTTTATATTAATCAAAGATGAATGTTGCCTCACAGAATTACTGACAATTAAACGAAAATATGCTCTGTGCCCCTGTGCCTCAGTGTTCTATTTTTTTGCAAACTTCCTCTATTTCCCCCACTGCTTCTCGCCCCGTTTAAACGCTTCCTCCTGCTCATCGGCATTTGCTTTGGATGTGTGGCGTACTTTTAGCGTGCTTGACACATCGGTTAGGCTTAGGTTGCGAGCCGCTAACAATACCTTCAGGTGATATAGTAGGTCGGCAGCCTCGCTTAAAAACCTTTCGTTATCGGGATTTTCGGCTTCCAGAACCAGCTCAACAGCCTCTTCGCCCACCTTTTTGGCAATACGTTTTACGCCTGCATTTAGTAGCTTTGCGGTGTAGCTCTCGTTGGGTAACTGATCTTTTCTCGATTCAATAATTCCCTCAAGGGTATTCAAAAAGCTGAGGTTTTGCTGGTTAACCTCGTTAAAGCAAGTATCGTTGCCCGTGTGGCAAACGGGGCCATCGGGTAGGGCTTTTACTAGGAGCGTATCGCCATCGCAATCGAGAATAATATCCTTAACCCTAAGGTAGTTGCGCGATGTTTCGCCCTTGGTCCAAATTTGGCGGCGGGTGCGACTGTAAAACGTTACCATTCCCGTTTGGCGGGTTTTCTCAAGGGCTTCGCGGTTCATAAATCCAACCATCAGCACCTTGTCGGTTGCGGCATCCTGCACCACGGCAGGGATTAGACCGTTTAGTTTATCAAAATTCAAGTTCGTCATTTCAATTATGTTTAGAGTATAATGTTTTCTGATTACCGATCACTGATTACCGACTCAAACCACCATCTTCTCAATGGGTACTACCAGTATCCCTTCGGCGCCGGCATCTTTAAGGTTATCAATCACTTCCCAAAAATCGTCCTCGCTAATAACTGAGTGTAGTGAACACCACCCCTTTTCTGCCAATGGCAGAATGGTTGGGCTTTTCATTCCCGGAATTAGGTTGATAATCTCATCGAGTTTACTCTCGGGTGCATTTAGCAGGATGTACTTATTGCGCTTGGCCTTTTGCACAGCCTCAATGCGGAATAGCAGCTTGCTAAGCAAGTTTTTCTTTTCATCGGAGAGGTTAGGGTTGCCTATAAGCACTGCCTCGCTGCGCATGATCACATCAACCTCGTTAAGACCATTGCTGAGAAGAGTTCCCCCGCTGCTCACAATCTCAAAGATTACATCGGCTAGACCAATACCAGGGGCTATCTCAACCGATCCGCTAATGCTGTGTATTTCGGCTTGAATATTATTCTCGGCCAGAAAATCTTCTAGAATTACGGGGTACGATGTGGCAATACGTTTGCCTTGCAAAAAGTTACGCCCAGTGTACTCAACCGTTTTGGGTACGGCCACCGAAAGGCGACATTTTGAAAATCCAAGGTTGCGAACAACCTCAACATCCTTTTTTTTCTCAAGTACCTCGTTCATTCCAAGAATCCCGATATCGGCCACACCATCGGCCACGTACTGAGGGATATCGTCATCGCGTAGTAGTAGTATTTCTAGCGGAAACCCCTCGGCTACAGCTTTTAAATGGTTGCCCCCGTTGCTCACCTTTATGCCGCATAGCTTTAGCAGCTCAATGGAACCGTCGCTTAGGCGCCCTTTTTTTTGCAGTGCTAGTGTTAATTTCTCGTTACTCATTTGTTAGTTTGATTAGGTTTAAACAAAAAAAGTCCGGGGAACTACCTCAATGGTAGTTCCCCGGACTTTGGATTTAATAGTATTTTCTAACCTATCAACTTATACCAATAGCGGACCACCATTCGCTGTGTAGTGAATGATGATGATGATGCATGGTATAAATAGATAGAATCATATTTTGGCTTATTTTGATTTTGCAAAGCAAGGTTGAATTATTTTAATATGCAAGTTTTTGTTGCTGATTTTATCGAAAAAGATATCAAATATTTGAAAAATAGTTTGTTGCAAACATTGCGTCTTAGTAATAAATATGTAGACCTTAATATTACTGGCATATTGTAATGATTTAAGAATAGTGATTACGAGTGAACGGAATCGAACAGTGCTGCACCATTTTCGAACATTTTTTTATGCGTTATTATGCTGACTAATTAGCATTAAGAGTTTTTTATGTGTAAGTATTACAATACTATAGGTGTTTTGGATTATGTTTTGTTTAGCACAGCCAAAGTTGTTGTAGTTAAATCAAATTATAAAAAACTATGAGTTCAAAATTCTATTCAGCTACTATTATTTGCCTGTTATTTTTTTCATCTATTTCTAATGCGCAGGAGGTAACCCAATTTCGTGGGAATAATTCAATTGGAAAATATCCTGATAAAGGATTGCTAAAGGAATGGCCAGAGAATGGTCCAGCATTAACTTGGGAAGCTAAAGGCCTTGGTAATGGTTATGGCTCGCCAGTAATAACAAGTAAAGGAATATTTGTTAATGGCGAGATTGATTCGTTAACTTACCTATTTGCCCTTGATTTGGCTGGAGCCGTTAAGTGGAAAAGTTTAATTGGCGAGGAGTGGGTTTCATCATATCCTGGTGCTCGTTCAACCCCAACAGTTGTTGATGATTTGGTATATGTATCGGCAGGAATGGGAGCAGTTGC
>DDWD01000082.1 GCA_002345825.1 Bacteroidales bacterium UBA2295 | reverse complement strand
GACAGGCACTCATCCACCTCACCAATATGCATTATAAACATTTTTATGGTGGATTGCTACTATATCAATACCGCTGTACTTTTGCCGTGCCTTTCGTTAAAAGCACGACAAAAGTATAAAATCAATTGAACAACGCAAACTTTTAGGCACAAATTAGAATAATATTTTTCGCTCTAAATTACTAATTACTGAAACAGAGTGCAAAACGGGTTTACTACAAAGCTGCAAGAAGTATCTTTTTTATCCTTTCGGAGGTAATGGTCTTCATTTCGCCAAGCTTCCAGCCTCGCTCATCAAATCTATTAAAAATTGGAGTTAGCTGATCCTCGGTGATACCGTAATTTGATAGGCGAGTCTTAATACCCATTGATTGGAAGAAGGCTTCGGTTTTTTCGATGGCCTCATCAATCTTCCTGTCCTCAGTTCCAACATCGATACCCCAAACCCTTTTGGCAAACTGTAGTAATTTTTGTTTTTTCTCTTCGCGAGTTTCCCTCATCAACGTCGGCAACACGATCGAAAGGGTAACGGCATGATCCAATCCAAAAAAAGCAGTAAGTTCATGGCCAATAGTATGAGTAGCCCAATCGGTGGGTACTCCGGTTGCAATTATTCCATTTAATGCCATGGTACAACTCCACATCAGGTTGGCTCTTACATCAAAGTTCATAGGATTTGCCAATGCCTGTGGTCCAATATCAATAAGTGTTTGTAGAAGTCCTTCGGCCCAACGATCCTGAACATTGGCATTAGCTGGATAGGTTAAATACTGCTCTATGACGTGAACAAATGCATCTACCACCCCGTTGGCAATCTGATTAACTGGTAATGAATAGGTAACTACTGGATCTAAAACCGAGAACTTTGGAAATACCAGAGGATGACCAAAAGACAACTTCTCCGTTGTAGAATTACGACTTACAACTGCAAACATATTCATCTCAGAACCTGTTGCTGGCAGGGTTAACACCGTTCCAAATGGAACAGCCTGAGTAACCTCCACCTTATCTCCCATTGTTAAGATGTGCCAAGGATCATCTCCCTTGAATGGTATTGCGGCGGAAATAAACTTGGTTCCATCAATTACAGAGCCACCTCCCACTGCTAGAATGAAACTAACTTTTTCGCTTCGAGCCATTTCCACTGCCTTCATCAAAGTTTCGTACTTTGGGTTAGGCTCAATTCCTCCGAACTCAATCACCCTAAAACCATCGAGAGCTGCCATTACTTGGCTAAAAACTCCGTTTCGCTTAATACTTCCACCTCCGTATGTTACCATAACGGTTGCATCTGAGGGTATTTCGTTTGTTATCTCTTTAATTTTCCCTTCTCCAAACAGGATTTTCACGGGATTATAAAAATCAAAATTCTTCATAGTACTAATTTTTTTAGGTCCAACTTCTAATTTTTATTACTCTCAACTTCAACCAAACGGTTATTGTACCATGCAAAAAAGCTAAGCGAGAATATTGCTGCAATAATAAAATAAATCCATGAAGGAATAGGCACAGGATCGCCACCTGCGTAGCTATGTAATCCAGATAAATAGTAATTCACTCCAAAATAGGTCATCAAAACCGAGGCAAGGCCAATAATAGAACCAAAGTTAAAAGCAAAAGCCGATTTGAATGATGGTATCAACCTCATATGCAGCACAAAGGCATACACCAGCATGGTTATCAACGCCCACGTTTCCTTTGGGTCCCAACCCCAGTATCGCCCCCACGACTCGTTTGCCCATACTGCGCCCAAAAACGAACCTATGGTAAGCAGATACAATCCTAATGTGAGGTTTAGCTCATTAATAACAGTAATATTTGAAATCTGAGCATCAATTGTTTTCCAGTTCTTTTTCGATTTAAAAGCATAAAGTCCGAGGTTGAAAAATCCAAGGATAGCGCCTAGTCCAAAGAAACCATAGCTTGCAGTGATCACCGCTACATGAATTGTTAGCCAGTACGATTTTAATACAGGTACCAAGTTTGTAATCTCAGGATCCATCCACGATAGGTGAGCCACAAAGAGTGTTAATGTGCTCAGCAGAGCTGTGGCAGGCAGTACCACCCTACTTCGTCTTGCAAAAATAAAACCAGCTAGCATAGCGGCCCAGGCCACGTAAACCATCGACTCAAAACCATTGCTCAACGGAGCACGACCAGCAATATACCACCTAAGGCCAATGGCAAAAGTGTGTAGCAAGAATCCTAAGAGCAAAACACCCGTTAGAGCAAAATATGCCTTATTACCAAAATTGGATCGATAAAACATTTCAATAAATACAAGCACCAGCAGAACCAATCCAATTAATCCGTACAGCGGAATTAACCTCTCAAAAGCCAATAGCCTATTGGCAAATACCTCGGCGGCTACCTTTGCTGGTTTGGGCATGATGTGTGAGCCATGCTCCTCCTGGTAAAGCTTGATCTGTTCTAACAAATTATTTGGATTAGCCCATACTCCATTTTTTGAGGCCTCCCTAACACCAACCAAATAGTTTGCATAAACATCGGCTATGGGATGAATTGAATGGTTCTCTTCGAGTTCAGAAGCCTCACTCATTGAAACCCACCTGTTGTCGGGTCGATTAGGATCAGGAAATAATCTGGCCATATGGCCAGAAAATACCATATACATAACATTTATTTTCTCATCGGCTTTAATTATCTCTTTTTGGAGCGCTGTGCGTTGCGATGGCTTAATGGCAAAGGCATCTTGAGCCAATCCGCTTAGCTTATACTGCGAGTTTTTCTGGTGATCAAAAAAATCGACAAACGAAGCCAAATCGCCCCGAACACCAAGCATGGCTTTCAGATCGGTATTTTTAATGGTGATAATAGGGATATGCTGCCAATGATCGGGGA
>DDWD01000149.1 GCA_002345825.1 Bacteroidales bacterium UBA2295 | reverse complement strand
AACCAACATAATTGAGGGAAAAGGGGTATACCGTAGGTTGTTTGAAAAACACGTAAAAGTTAGGTCAGTTGAGAAAATTCAATATTTATTTTTGAAGAAAACATATGGTTACTATGAGTCTAATCAAAAGGATTTTGAAAAAATACCAAGTAAACCAATTGGTTATTGGATAAGTAATAGAAAAATTAAAATTTTTGAAGAGAACAATCCATTAAAAGAAATTGCACCTCCTAAGCAGGGTTTAGCAACAGGTAATAACGATAGGTTTCTTCGATTATGGTATGAAGTAGCAGCCAATAATAATTTTTCAAAATGGATTCCAATAAACAAAGGTGGTGAGTTTAGGAAATGGTATGGAAACAACATTTTTGTTGTTAATTGGGATAATAATGGATATGAGATTAAAAATCATTACGACCAAAATGGCAAATTAAGGTCAAGACCTCAGAATCAAAACTATTACTTTAAGGAAGGAATATCTTGGTCTACATTATCATCTTCATCGGCATCATTTAGATATTCTCCAAAGACCCACTTGTTTGAAACAAAAGGTTCAACATTATTTCCACAAGAAGGCAAACTAAATATTGTTGCAGGTTACTTAAATTCCGTTTTAGTAAATTCGTTTTTAAAAGTATTATCTCCATCACTTGATTTTCACGAAGGACCGATTGGAAACTTACCTTTCAAGGTAGATGTTAGTGTAAATGAAAATCAAATAACAGACTGTTTCTCAATCTCAAGAGATGACTGGGATAGTCAAGAAAGGTCTATTGATTACCATTTTAATGAATTAATAAGAATCAAAGGTCAAGACCTCGAAGAATCCTACGACCTATACCAGCAGTACTGGAAAAACAAATTTTTCCAACTGCACCAGAACGAAGAGGAACTAAACCACCAATTTATTGAAATTTATGGCTTGCAGGACGAGTTAACACCCGATGTGCCGTTGGAGGATATTACCATACTGCAAGATGAGTTGGACAGAAAAGCACTGGCTAAACTTAACAAAAAACTACTACGCAACCCCCAAACACTTGCCGTAACCAACTACCACGATATTGAACTACCCTTTATTGCCAGCGAGGTGCTTGAGCAGTTTATCAGTTATGCCGTGGGTTGTATGTTTGGCAGGTACAGTCTGGATAAGGAGGGGTTAATACTAGCCAATCAAGGCGAAACCTTACAGGATTATCTGAAAAAAATAGATAAAACAGCCAGTGAGTGCACCTTCCTACCCGATGATGATAATATTATTCCCATACTCGATAGCGAGTGGTTCGAGGACGACATTGTGGGCAGGTTTTACATCTTCCTTAAGGCAACCTTTGGTGAGAAAAACTTCAATAAAAACCTTGCGTTTATTGAGGAACAGATTGGTATGGATATGCGCAGGTACTTCACCAAGAACTTCTATGCCGACCACGTGCAACGCTATAAGAAACGCCCAATATACTGGATGTTCTCATCGCCAAGGGGTTCGTTCAACGCACTTATCTATATGCATCGCTACACACCCGATACGGTAAGCAATATCCTCAACAAGTACCTAAAGGAGTTTATTGGCAAGTTAAAATCCCGCAAGGAACATCTACAGCACATACAGGTTAGCGGTTCGCCAGCCGAGAAAACCAAAGCCATTAAGGAAAGCGATGCCATTGATAAGATGCTGTTGGAACTGCACGAGTACGAGCGTGATACCCTATACCCACTGGCTACCCAACGCATTGCTATTGATTTGGACGATGGTGTGCTGGTAAACTACAACAAGTTTGGCAAAGCCATTAAAGAAATTGCTGGTTTAAATGATAAGAAAGCCAAGGATAAGGTTAGGAAGTTTGATTGGATTGATGTTAGTGAGATTAGGTAGTAAATATAATTCTGTAATAGAATAATTATGGAAAAGCAGTTAACAATTTTCGATGTTCTAAATGAACCATTTTACCTGATTCATACCGAACTTTTTCCCGATACCGAATCGGACGAAATTGAGTACAAGTCTGCTAAAGATGGTTTCCCTTTCGATTTCTGGAAAACCTACTCTGCTTTTGCCAATACCAATGGAGGGATTATTGTCTTAGGTATTAAGGAGAAGAAAAACCAATTCATTGTAGAAGGACTTACCGATAAGCAGATTGTAAAATACCAGAAAGACTTTTGGAGTGGTGCAAATAATCCGAAAACAGTTTCAGTAAACCTTCTCAAAAACGATGATGTTAAAGAGTTTGTATATAAAGGCATAAAGGTTTTAGTATTTAGTATTCCCTCAGCCGACCGAAAGCATAAACCTGTTCATCTCACGCCCAACCCATTTAAAAATACGTACAAAAGAAACTACGAGGGTGACTACTGTTGTACGGACGAAGAGGTTAGAAGAATGCTGGCTGATGCTGACCTATCGTATATTCCCGATAGTAGAATTTTAGAGGGTTATTCTTTTGATGATATTGATATGTCATCGCTAAAACAGTATCGTCAGATTTTTGCTTCTGTTCGACCATCGCACACATGGTTATCATTGGATGACAAAGGTTTTTTAGAGCAACTTGGTGGCTACAGAAAGGATAGAAAAACCAAACGTGAAGGTTTTACCGTTGCTGGGTTATTAATGTTTGGAAAATACTTAAGCATTACCGATGAGGAATGTTGCCCTAAATTTTTTCCCGATTACCGAGAAAAACTTTCAGAAAATGAGGAAATACGATGGACAGACCGAATTTACCCCGATGGGACTTGGGAAGGTAATCTATTTCAATTCTACAGGTTGGTTTACCCAAAATTGTCATCACGACTACCAAAACCATTTCAACTTTCGAAAGGGCAACGACAAGAGGATTCACCTGCACATACTGCACTCCGTGAAGCATTTGTAAATGCGCTAATACATACCGATTACAGTGCTCCCGGTAGCATAGTTATCGAAAGTACTCCAACCTCATTCGTTTTTACAAACCCAGGGACTTTGTTGGTTACCATGTCGCAATTCTACAGGGGAGGAATTAGCGAATGCAGAAACGTTAGTTTACAGAAAATGTTTCTGATGATTGGGAGTGCCGAGAAAGCAGGTAGTGGGGTAAGTAAGATACTATCTGGCTGGAGTTTTGCACATTGGAGACATCCATACTTGTCTTTAGAAACAGAACCCGACAGGGTGATACTCGAAATGCCAATGTTTAGCATAATACCTGAAGACACATTATCCGATTTAAAGGCAATTTTTGGCGATTCGGTAGAAGCATTAGGTAAAGATGAACTTACGGCACTTGCAGTGTGCCATATTGAGGGAGAAATAAGCAATACCCGATTACAATATATTATTGATAGGCACAAGTCCGATATCACAAAACTTTTACAGGAACTATGCAAAGATGGATACTTAGTACCCGAAAGCAAAAACAGATGGACTATATACCGTTTAAATAATCCTAATGTGGATAGTTCCGATAGTGAGGATAGTTCTAATGTGGATAGTTCGGGTAATGTGGATAGTTCATATGTAACAAATGCTACTGGTAATCTGGGTAGTTCAAGTGTGGATAGTTCCGATAGTGAGGATAGTTCTAATGTGGATAGTTCCGATAATGAGGACAGTTCCAATGAGGATGGTTCTGATGGTAAAAGGTATAAGTATGAGGAGTTAGCGGAAGAAATTATTCAATTCTGCAAGATAGAGTATAAATCATCTTTCGAAATAGCAGATGCTCTAAACAAATCGGAAAAATACTTAAAGAACAGAATTCTTCCCCGAATGATAAAGGAGGAGAAATTGTTTAAACTCCATTCCGACAACCATCCAAATCAAAAATATACAGCAAAGAAATGATATTGAAACGTTAGCATAATGAACAATATAGAGGAAGCGTTATCAAAAATATTCACCAAGCATCGAATCGTTTTCTGGTACGATGAGAACGAGGAACTGCGTGAGCAGTTCGATGAGTTGGCAATGGATGGTATTGAAAAAATTGTTGTGGGCAACAACCAATTCTACATCAAATACCTAACCAGCAGGGAAAAGCCAAAAAGTAAGTTTTTGCTTTACTTCCCACATAAAAAACCATCCAACATGGACAACTGGTTACTGGATATTGAACTGGCTAACTACGTTTTCCAGACCAAACAGGAAGCCATGTTCGCACAGGAACTGGAACTCGAATTCGAATACACCAATCTTATTGGTGAGCATATCGATTTTTTTAAATCCAAGGAACGCAAGGTAAACCTAAAGGAGTTGCTGGGCAAGAATGACGACCACCAAGCCATTCGCTATAAAATGTTGGCAGTGCTTTTCGATACCGATAACGTGAGTTTACTATCGTTTATTCAGGTTCATGCCACAGCATTTAATGATGGAAATGAGCGTTTCGACAGGGAGTTGGAACGTTATAACCTGAAAGCATTTTACTGGCGTGAAATCAGCCGAAAATATGGTTATAAAAGCGAAGCACCCACCATCTACGATTTTCTGATTGAAGTATTCAATAGTAATTTCTCCATTGGAACACACAAGAGTATAGCCAAGGAATCGAGGATATTGTTGAGCATGTGGAAGGACTCCATATCCTACCAGCAATCGTACCGTAAACTATCAGAGCGTATTGCATTAGATTTAAAAGTGGAATCCAAACTTAACGAAGTAGGTCTGGACGAAATTATTCAGGATGACCTGTTCGAACTTATCGACAGAAGAATTATTTCCGAATTGGTTAGCTTGATATGCAGCGATGATATATCCATTAATAGATTAAATCAGCTGGTTAAGCAGCGTGAAAACAAGTACTGGTTCAACGATTTTGAAAATTTTTACGAATGCCTTCACACGGCAATGCAGATGATAGTTCAGATTAAAAAGACTGATAAATCCAAGATATCATCGTTTAGCGATGGGGTAAATGCATACGTTCAGCAACTATTCAAAATCGATTATAACTACCGCCAATACATATTCCACTATCGCAGAGCCAAACAGAATAAGGTGCTGCAACCGCTAACAGAAAAGGTGGAGAAGGTGTATTGCAACGATTGGTTGCTGAACTACGGCAACACTTGGCAACAAGTAATTAACTCAACCGATAAATGGTTGAACCAGCACCGTGTGTCTCAGCAAAGGTTCTTCAACGACCACGTTAAACCCATTATATCAAAACAACAACGACTTTTTGTAATTATTAGCGATGCATTGCGATACGAATGTGGTTGGGAGTACCTGCAAAAGATTCAAAACGAGAAACGTTTTGAAGGAGAGTTGGAGCATATGGTTTCAACACTACCGTCCTATACCCAACTAGGTATGGCAGCGTTGCTTCCCAATACCAATTTGTCAATCCAATCCCAGAGCGATAGCATACTAATCGATGGTCATCCAACATTGGGTGTGCAGGGGCGTACCAAGATTCTGGAACAGTTTTCTGGGGTAAGAGCCACGGCAATCAATGCCGAGGATTTTATGAAGTTGAATACGGCAAGTGATGGTCGTGAATTCGTTAAGAAGTACGATTTAATATACATTTACCATAACCGTATCGATAAGATTGGCGATGACAGAACATCCGAGGATAAGGTTTTTGAAGCCGTGGAGCAGGAACTAGATTTTCTGATGGATATGATAAAGAAAATTGCCAATATGAACGGCAATAATATGTTCATCACAGCAGACCATGGATTTTTATACCAGAATAACGTCCTTGATGAAAGCGATTTTTCCGTTGGTAACATAACTGGTGAGGTTTGGAAGGAATCACGAAGATTTGTAATTGGCAAGAACCTCAAGGGCGATAGTAGCACACTGCATTTCACATCGGAACAGTTAAACCTCTCTGGTGATGCTGAAGTGTTGATTCCAAAATCCATTAATAGAATACGAATTAAGGGTGCTGGTTCACGTTTTGTTCATGGTGGGGCATCGCTACAGGAAATAGTAGTTCCCCTGTTAAAAGTCACGAAAACACGTCAGGATACCACCAAGCAGGTGGATGTAGATATAATCAAATCCACCGATAAGATAACCACCAATATACTGGCTGTTCAATTCCTGCAAACCGAACTGGTAAGTGATAAGGTCTTGCCACGACAAATTCGCAGTGCTATCTATGCCGATGATGGGGAGATAATTAGCGATGTTTTTAACTACCATTTTGATGTGATGGAGGGTACTGAGAGAATGCGTGAGGTAAAGCATCGATTCCAACTAAGTTCCAAGGCAAGCATTAAATACAAGAATCAACGGGTTAAACTAGTGCTGGAAGAACCCGTGGAGGGAACAAAAAAGTGGAAACACTATAAAGAATACTCATATACGCTCAATATATCATTCGCTAACGATTTTGACGATTTCTAGTATGAATGAATTAGATAAGAAAATCAACGAGCACTTCGCTGGTAAAGTTGTGCGAAAAGACCTAACCAAATTGGTTAAGGGAAACGCCATTGTGCCAACCTATGTATTGGAGTACCTGCTGGGTCAGTACTGTGCCACCGATGATGAAGCCACCATTAATCAGGGTGTGGAAACGGTTAAAAACGTTATTGCAAAACATTTCGTCCATCGGGACGAAGCACAACTCATTAAGGCGACCATACGAGATAAAAGTACCCATCGAATAATCGATAAGGTATCGGTACGCCTTAACGATAAAAAAGATGTTTACGAATCATCGTTTGCCAACCTTGGCTTAACCAAAGTGGTAATAAACGATAGCATTGTGAAGCAGCACCAGAGATTACTCTCAGGTGGTGTCTGGTGTTTAATTACTATGGGTTACCAACCATCCGAAGAACGGGATGCTTCGCCATGGATAATTGAGAGTTTAAAACCCATTCAGATATCCAACGTTGATTTGGATGAGTATAAAGAGATTCGTAAGAAATTCAACACTGAGGAATGGATTGACCTGCTAATGCAATCCATAGGCTTAAATCCCGAAGAGTTTACCTTCCGTTCAAAACTCATCCAACTGGCACGTTTAATAACGTTTTGCGAGAACAACTACAATTTGATTGAACTCGGTCCCAAGGGCACGGGTAAGAGCCACATATTTTCGGAACTATCACCACATGGTATCTTGATATCGGGTGGTGAGGTATCCAAAGCCAAACTATTCGTCAATAACAGCACGGGTGAGATTGGTCTGGTTGGATACTGGGATGTGGTTGCCTACGATGAGTTTGCAGGCAGAACCAAGAAGGCAGTCCGTGGGTTGGTGGATATTATGAAGAACTACATGGCAAACAAATCGTTTAGCCGTGGAACGGAGGTATATGGTGCAGCATCATCCATGGCATTTATTGGCAACACCGACCATTCCGTGCCATATATGCTAAAGCATAGCAATTTGTTTGAAGCACTACCCAAGGATTACTACGATACCGCATTTTTAGATAGGTTGCATTGCTACTTGGCTGGATGGGAGGTTCAGAAGTTACGCAACGAGATGTTCACCGAGAACTACGGTTTTATTGTCGATTACTTGGCTGAAATACTAAAGGAGATGCGCAAAGAGGATAGGATGAACGATTACACCCGTTACTTCAAACTATCCGACAGCATTACCACACGAGATAAAACATCCATCGCCAAAACATTTTCGGGTTTTGTAAAGATAATATTTCCCCACGGTGAGTTTAGTGAAGAAGAAGGACGGCTAATGCTCGAATTTGCCATTGAAAACAGGAAACGGGTGAAAGACCAACTACGAAAGATGGATGAAACCTTCGAAAAGGTTGATTTTTCCTACATAAACAACAAGAGTGGCAAGAAAACCTTTGTCCAGACCCTTGAATATATTGAAAATAGGGAGTTGTTGGGTCTTGAAGATGATGAGCCAATGCCAGAGGTTGTTGTTGCCACACCAAAACAGGAAGTGCCTCAACAGGGGTTGGATTTGGCAGAGGGTCAGAAGATAATCCGTGATAACCAATCGGGTATTTCATACGATATGCTATTTGGTGCATACCTAATTGGAGCAAAAGAGATAACGCTAATCGACCCATATATCAGATTACCATACCAAATTCGCAATCTAATGGAATTCGCCAAGTTGGTATCAGCCAAAAAGGATAAATTGGAAGAGGTCAAACTACATCTAGTCACCAACAACAATGAGGAATACATTACCAATTCCAAGGAAGCGTTTACAAAAATTGCCGATTCATTGGAATCGCTGGGCATTATCTTCACCTACGAATTCGATGAAGGCATTCACGACCGTTCTATTGTAATGGATAATGGATGGAAAATAGTGTTGGGACGTGGTTTAGATATCTACCAGAAAACTGATGGATGGTTCGATATTGCTGAATACTCACAGGAAACAAGGTTATGTAAGGGGTGTGAGGTGACGTATGTGAAGGGGTAGAAAGATTTGTTATTTAAGCAATTGAAAATTTGATTTTAACTAAATAGAGGCTATTATGAACTTTTATGAAAAGATTAAAGATGTTGTTTCTGAAATTACAAAAGAAAATGGTTATAAGGATAATGGAACAGCATTCGGACATTTTATAATCAGCGAATGTTTTAATAAGATTATTGATTTCGATTTTGATGGTATTGAATTCGATACTTTTATTAAGAATCATATTGTAGATATGTCGTGTGACTTAGGAAATGATGCCGTATTTACAAATCAAAAAAATAATGAAATTCTTGTATTTCAATTTAAATATTCAAATAATGCTTTACTGAACACAAATGAAGTTAAAAAGAATAAAAGATTTATTGATTGGGTGTTAGGCTTATCCGATGATGATTTAAGACCAAATAAAAAATTAAAAAATATTCTTGAAGATGAGATATCAAAGATATTATCACAAGAGAATATAGCGGAAAGAAAATACCATATTACATTTTATTATATTGACCATCATTTTCCATCAAATATTAAAACAGATATTTACGCTCTCCATACAAACTATAGGGATAAGGAGATACCTTTTTCAATAAAGTTTTATGATTATGAAGAATTAGATGAAATATATGAGGATATAGAGATTCCAAAAAATGAGGTTGAATTAAAGATAGTTCCTAATGAATACTTTATAAAAAAACTAAACTATCATAACAATGGTGATGTTACCGCAGTTGAAACTATAGTAACAAGTATTCTCGCTAATTCACTAAAACCAATAATTGAACAAAAAAAAGAATTAATTCTTGCTTTAAATGTCCGCTACTATAAAGGAGAAAATGAGATTAACTCCAAGATTAAAGAGGAATACTCAAAAGGGAAAAAGTCAAATTTCTGGTTATTGAATAATGGCATTAATGGCGTTTGTGAACATTTCGAAGTAGAAGACGGTATTTTGAAGATTAAAAATTTTCAGATTGTAAATGGTGGTCAAACATCAAAAACACTTACACGTATAGTAAATGATTTACCTGATGAAATACAAATATTATTGCGCCTAACAAAAATAACTGATAAGACTAAAGTATCTAATATTTCAATGAATGTGGCAATAGCAAGCAATAGTCAAAATGCTATAAAATCCAGAGATTTACATTCTGGCGATAAAATTCAAAGAAAAATTTTTGAATACCTAAATCAAGTTGGCGTTTTCTATGATAAAAAAGATGGCGAATGGTCTACAGTTAATAAAAGAAATTATAAAAATCCTTTTGGGAAAAGTCCGATGTATTTAAAAATCAATAATCTTGATTTGGGAATTTCTTATTTATCGTTTTATCTTCAAATTCCTATTTCCACTATTGGTAGATATAAGTTAGTTTTTTCGGATTTATACTATGATGAGATTTTTTCATCTACTAATAATGAATACGACCAATTCAATAAATTAATGTTATCCTATAGAATTGCTTTAAGAATAAATGAATTGAAACAAGAGAAATTTAGTTATTACGAAATTCTCCAAAATAATTACATAAATGACGTTATTCTTTCATTATCTAGTTTGTTCTTTTGTAAAGATACATTACACAGATTATCTACAATCGAGGAATTAAAACATTATATAAACCAATTAAATGCTAATGAGTTCTTAAATAAAGATGAAAAGTACACACTTAAATTGGGGACTGATTTTGATGATTTTACCATTAAAATAATTAGTGTTTTGCAAAACTTGCTTGATGTAAAAAAAGAAGCAAAAAAAATGTATATAAATCAAGAATGGTTGCCAACTGATACAAATAATTGGCTTAAAAAGAATGACACATATAAAGAAATATTTGAATGGGTAATAAAGAAAATCAAGTGAAACATAACAATGATAGTAACATGATAGAAACACACCCCTACAAACCATTTGTTGACAATAATTCTAAACTTCTAATTATTGGCACAACGCCTCCAATGCGATTCACTCAAAAACTCGAATTGTATATTGATGATGTTGATTTTTATTATGGAAGCAGGGATAATTATTTCTGGGATTTGATTGGTGATGTGTTCGGCTTGAACTTTGAAATAAAGAATTCAGAAGAAGCGATTAATCAAAGAAAAGACTTCTTAACTAAATATAGGATTGGGCTAGTTGATATTGTGTTAAAGTTTTCACGTAACGAAAAAAATGCATCAGACAGTAATTTAAATGTACAAGAATTTCAAAATATTTATAAAATACTGATTGAAAACCCACAGATTGAAAAAGTCTTCTTTACTGGATATAGTGGTTCAAATAGTGCAGAAAGTCTAACATCAACGCATTTGGGAGAACATAAGGTTTACAATACCGTTCTTTCAACAAAAACCCCAAGACATAAGTTCTTTAAAATTAACAATAGAGAAATTCACTCCTTTTCACTATACTCACCTTCACCTGCTGCAAGAAAAAGGTATGAAGACATGCTATCGTTGTATCAAATTCTGAAAAATGATTAGTGATAAATATACAAACAGCATTTACTTCTCCAGTTTACTTAACTCCAAACCTAAGTATAAAGGTGCATTCAATCGAATTGTAAGCAGCCTTAAGCGTTTGGGGATAGAACCCAAGTTAATTGAGCACACCAAGGATATCTGGGCACGGGACTATATGCCAATACAGGTTAAAGAAGATAGATATATCCAATATCAATACGAACCAGACTATTTGAAAGATAAGCATGGGCAAACAATAAAGTCTATCCCAGATGCTATTTTAAAATCCTTTGATAAGAAGATTGTTAAAACCGACATTATAATTGACGGAGGTAACGTGGTGAAATATAAAAATTGCGTTATCATGACCAATAAGATTTTCAAAGAGAATCCTAAGCATAAACCAGATGCTCTTATCGGTGAATTAAAACGCCTTTTTGAGGTAGATAAAGTCATTATTATTCCCATTGATGAAGAAGAAACCGAGCCAACCTTTGGTCACTCCGATGGAATGGTAAGGTTTATAGATGAGAATAGGGTATTGTGTCAAGGATATTTTGAAGGATATAGCACTGAATTTAAAAAAGGTTTTTTCGATGTATTGGATAGGTATGACATTATCCCTATACCACTAAAATTTGAGGTAGACCAAGAGCATGAAGACAACTGGGCTTACCTCAACTTTTTGCAGACCAAAGACCTGATAATGTTACCAAAATTGAAGGATGCAGAAGAAAATAAACAGGCATTTAAACAAATAAAAAAGCATATGTCATATGATGACGATAGAATAATTATGGTTAGCATGGATGCGGTTATTGAAAAAGGTGGTGCATTGAATTGTATTAGTTGGACAACTAAAGAATGACAATATGGATGTTTTGGGTGAAAATTATGTTGAAGTAATTAATTCATATACAAAAAAGCAATGGAAGCCATTGCTTGATTTGATACCCATTATTGAAAATACCGAAAAGTTTGGTGAGGTTGGTGGTGGGGAGAAAAGGGAAGACGGGTCATTTACATTCCCTTATTCTATTCCAAGTCAGGTAGTTTGCCAATTTAGGGATGTCGTTAACGAAATCCCCATTATTATCGGATTTGATTGGGGCTCATGGGCAAAATTTAATCCAATTGTACACAATGATGACTTCGATTTTGACACCATTGATATTCCCGCAAAATGTATGGCTATTTCCACTTTTGTTCGTGCCGATAGGTTTTGTGATGGTGTGCTTGTCGATAAGTTTGAGAAGGGGGTTATTTTGAGTATATTGAAGTCGATTGAAAATCAGATGTAGCTTTACCCTGTTTTTTTAAACTTAGTATTCATAATAAGATTATAAATAGTAATACTAAAATGGTTGTTTTAATAAACGAGATTTTTGAATCTCAACTGAAAACTTTTTGCAGACTAGATGATTTCAGAAAATCTAGTATAGAGAAACTTCCAACTGGTCACAGAGGTTTATATTGGATATGGACGAATTTATCATTTGAGAATTTAATTAATACTAAAACGAATTTACTTTCTAAAGAAGTGCCAATCTCAAATTTGGTTAAGCAAAGAAAGGATTTGAATGGTATTTGTAAAG
>DDWD01000088.1 GCA_002345825.1 Bacteroidales bacterium UBA2295 | reverse complement strand
CAACGCGTTACATCGAACTCAGGTTTATAAGCAGTAAAGATTAAAACAAAAAAGGCTTGCTTGAAGCAAACCTTTTGGTGATATAGGAAGTTTCCCGTTATATTATAAGCATTGCATCCCCATATGTTCCAAACCTGTACTTTTCCGATATGGCCAATTTGTAGGCATCGAAAAGAAAGTCGTAGCCAGCAAATGCCGAAACCATCATTAGTAACGTAGATAATGGTAGGTGAAAATTTGTAACCATAGCATCGGGAACGCTGAATTCGTATGGTGGAAAGATAAACTTGTTAGTCCAACCAGCAAATGGTTTCAGGTAACCATCGGTTGATACGGAGCTCTCCAAAGTGCGAAGAACTGTAGTGCCAACAGCACAGACCCTGCCTCGGTTCTCCTTTGCTGAGTTTACAATTTTTACGGCATCTTCAGGAATATTGATCTGCTCCGAGTCCATTTTGTGTTTTGTGAGATCCTCCACATCAACGCTACGGAAATTGCCCAAGCCCACATGCAGGGTTATTTCGGCAAAATCAACACCCTTAATCTCTAAACGCTTTAGCAGCTCGCGGCTGAAGTGAAGCCCAGCGGTAGGTGCAGCAACTGCTCCCTCATGCTTAGCAAAGATTGTTTGGTATCGATCCTTATCCTCAGGGGTTACCTCGCGGCGGATAAACTTAGGGAGTGGTGTTTCACCAAGTCGATATAGTGTGCTCTTAAACTCTTCGTAGGTGCCGTCAAATAGGAAACGAAGAGTTCTGCCTCGGCTGGTGGTATTGTCAATTACCTCGGCCACCAACACATCATCCTCACCAAAATACAGCTTGTTCCCAATTCGAATTTTACGAGCAGGATCAACAAGTACATCCCACAGGCGTTGTTCCTTGTTGAGTTCTCTTAGCAAAAACACCTCGATTTCGGCTCCGGTTTTCTCCTTATTGCCATAAAGTCGGGCTGGGAACACCTTGGTGTTGTTAAAAACCATCACGTCACCGTCATCAAAATAGCTGATGATATCTTTAAAAACTTTATGCTCAATGGTCTTGGTTTTTCTGTTCAATACCATTAGGCGTGACTCATCGCGATTTTCTGAAGGAAATTTTGCTATAAGATCTTGCGGTAGGTTGTACCTATACTGGGATAACTTCATTGAAAAATATTTAATTAAAAAAGAGTTTGCAAAGTAACGACTAAAAATGCATATTGGTTCAAAAAATGGCAGAAATATTTTTGATCTTTCCGTTGATTATTAGGAAAATCGAGTTATTATACACCTTTGTAGGCACTGTGCACCTTATACGGAGTAATGTGCAGTTGGTTACATTGGGTCAATATTTTTTTCGAAATTGGCCAGCGTGAAGGCATCGTCCACCTTAAAATCTCCAATAGCAGTGCGTCTGAGTTCAACTAGGTGTGCTCCGGAATCTAACCTCTCACCAAAATCGCGAGCCAGCGACCTAATGTAGGTTCCTTTACTACACTTAACCTTCAGGGTTACTCTTGGGTGCTGGTATTCCATAACCTCCATGGCATAAATAACTATTGGCGAAGGGTCTAGCTGCATATCAACTCCCTTGCGCGCTAACTTGTAGGCTCTCCCTCCATTCACAAATTTTGCCGAAAACAAAGGAGGAATTTGCATCTGTGGGCCAACAAAACTTTTTGCCACGTTATCTATTTTATCTCTAGTTATGTGGTCGGTAGGATACTCCTTATCAATCTCGGTTTCTAAATCGAATGATGGGGTGGTGGCTCCTAACAGAAATGTGGCAACGTATTCTTTTTCTTTGTCCTGCAGCGATGGTACTTGCTTGGTGGCTTTGCCAACGCAAACAATCAGCAAACCTGTGGCCAGGGGATCAAGTGTACCTGCATGCCCCACTTTAATTTTTTTGTAGCCCAACCGATGATAGAGTAGCGAGCGAACTTTGCTCACAAGGTTAAATGATGTCCAATCCAATGGCTTGTCGAACAGTAAAATAACTCCATCTCTCCAGTCTGTGTCTTTGTCGAAGGTAAACCTCATGGGCTAATTAAATTATGTAGGTTGTAATTGCAATGGCACCAATCACAGCACAGTATATGGCAAACCAGATAAGTCTTTTTTGCTTAATTAGCGAGATCATAAGCTTGCAAGCAAATAGCCCTACAACAAAAGCAGCAACAAACCCAACAATAATGGGCATAATTCCTACACCTGCTTCCGATGAAAAATCGCCTGACATTACATCCATGAAGTTTGCTCCCAGAATGGGAATCAATACCATCAGGAATGAGAATCTGGCAACATCGGGTCTGCGCTTACCGAGCATCAGTCCTGTGGCAATGGTTGCTCCCGATCGAGATATACCGGGGAGCACTGCAAATGCTTGAGCAATGCCAATAACCAGCGCATCAAAAAAATTGAGGTCGCGTTCCTGCTTGTGCTTAATCACCATCGAGAGGGTGAGCAGGATGGCAGTAATAAGCAGCATAAAGCCAACAACTAAAAGGTTGCCATCAAAAAAAGCCTCCACTCTATCCTTGAAGAAAACACCAACTATGCCAACTGGTATCATCGATACCACGATGAGGAATACGAATCGGGTTTCTTCGTTCCATTTAAACTGGAACAACCCCTTGGTTATTGAAATTATATCTTTCCAAAATACCACAATAGTACTAAGTACTGTAGCACCGTGAACAGCCACAGAAAAGCTTAAGCTTTCCTCTACTTCCACACCCAGCAGCACCTTGCCTATCTCAAGGTGACCAGAGCTGCTAACTGGCAAAAACTCAGTTAACCCTTGGATAATTCCAAGGATTAGCGCTTGTATAAAGTCCATATTTGTTAAGAATAAAAGGGTTACTCGTTAGTTTTGGGCTTTTTCATTATGGCGTATATCTGAAATATAAACCCAAACAAAACGATAATGGGAGCTAGGGTGATGCGTCTGAAGCTGAAAATCTCCTCGCTAAACACGTTGGGATCGTCGGAGCCACCACCAATCATTAGCGCAAATCCTATAATGATAATCCCCAGTCCAATTAGCATGAGCTTGTAGTTTTCTTTCCCTAGTGGGAAAAGTTCCTCGGCTTGCTTATCTTGTTGTTTTGCTTGTTTTTTCGACATATGTTGATTTTATTTAGTAGTAGAGCTCGTCGGCTTTTAAACGTAAGTACTTACCAACCGCAAAAGAGGTTGAAATTAGATTGATTATTACACCCGAAAGCACAATTAATCCTGCAATTGCTGATAGTAGCCCAATTTGGCCAAAATTGATAACCTCGTAAAACTCGTGCTGGATAAGGTAAATTACCCCACCAAGCATTGCAAGCGATAGAAGCGATGCATAAAACCCATGGAGCATACCTTTTACAAGGAATGGTTTACGGATAAAACCCCAGGTGGCTCCAACAAGCTTCATGGTGTTAATGATGAAACGTTTGGAGTAAACAGAGAGCCTAATGGTGTTGTTTATTAAAACGATAGCTACAAACAGCATTAGTCCGCTGAATATTAGTATTATGACTCCAATCTTCTGAACGTTTTCGTTTATCAAGTTCACCAATGATTTTTGATAAAACACCTCCTTAACTGGCCGGTGGGCCATCAGTTCATCCTCTATTTTCCGAATGCTATCGGGGTTAGCGTAGTTTGCCCTAAGTCTTACCTCAATCGATGATGATAAAGGGTTATATCCGAGGAACCCAATGAAATCCTCTCCCAACTCCTGCTGGAGCTCCTTGGCAGCATCTTCCTTCGATACATATTCGGTTAGCCTCACGTAGGGCGAGGCATCAAGTGTTTTGCGTAGGAAGCTGGCATCCACCTCTCGCACATCGTCGTGAAGAATTACTGAAAACCCAATATTTTCCTTAACGTAGTTCGATAGCTTTTGGGCGTTGAAAAGGAGCAGCATCAGTATCCCTAGCATAAAAAGTACTAGCGCATTGCTGATAATTGATGAGAGGTACGAACTCCTCAATCGCCATTTTGTGCTTCGTTTTTCTGCCTTCATAGTGGGTGCAAAGTTAGCTTAACTATCGTTAAATGATACCAATATAATGGCTCTAATTTTCGGTTTTTGCATTTTTGAGCAGGCTAAAGCCAACCCACCCGAGAAAGGATAAAAGGATAAGAACCGATGATATGAGATCAATTGTATATCCAACTTGATACATTTTGGGCCTGTACTCAAACACTACCTCATGGTTACCCTTGGGCAATAGGGCGCCTCTTAGTACATAATTCACCCTAATGTGCTCAATTTCCTGTCCATCAATCATGGCAATCCACCCCATAGGGTAATGTATTTCCGAGAAAACGGCTAGTTTTTCGTTATCTAGATTATACCGATATGTTAACCGGTTTGCCCTGTAGTCTACCAACTCAATGCTCTCGTTAGGCGATAGTTCAGCTTTGTAGTCTTTAATGTCGGAGGCAAACCTCTGATCAACAATGGCCGTGGTTTGCGGATCGAAGTCGTTGAGTGCAGCGATCTCCTGATCGGCATTTTCAACAATAATTACATCCTCAACAAACCAAGCGTTGCCCAGCGCATTGGGGTTAAGTCGCGCTACCGGTCCCTGCTCGTTGGCATCTATTACATAGCGCGTGTTAAGCATATTTATAACCGCCATGTTACCTTGGGAAATGTGGTGGTCTATTAGCTCCTGATATCTTCGTAGTTTTGCTCCGTGATACCCACCAATTGACTTGTGAAAATACGATGTGCTGGCATCGTTAAAGGTGCTAACGGTGCGGTTGTAAACCCTGAAGTGCATCGTATTGTCGGCCAGTATTTGCTTGTCGGCTGCGCTAGGCAAAAAGGGTGTTGTTACATTCGATTTGGGTACAAAATTATCGTTGTTCAGGTAACGGCGATTAACAGTCCACATATCGGCAATAATAAGTACTCCCAGAATGGCAAATGTGTGATACAGTTTTATTTTTTTGATGTAATATGCGTAAAGTAGGCCTGCGCTAAGCACAATGAAAGCAAGCGAACGGAAAGCATCGGCGCGCATCATAGCCAGACGGTCGAGCCTAATGGCATCGAACATCTCGGCAGGGTAGCCCGAGGCTATGTAGTGCTGGTCGATATCGGCTTCGAAGCTAAAAAGTGAGCTGCCAAATAGGATGAAAACTAGGCAAATTCCGCCGGCTGTACCCAGTGCCCATTTGAAACCTTTTAAAAAGCGCTCTTTTGGTATGTTATTTTGGAATATCTCTTTGAGCCCAAGTATGGCAACTAGTGGTATAGTAAATTCTGCAATGTATAAAATCATAGAAACCGTACGGAACTTATTGTAGGCGGGGAAGTAATGAAGAAATAGGTCGGTTAAGGGCATGAAGTTTTTGCCCCAAGCCAGCATAATTCCCAATGCTGTTACTCCAAGCATTGCCCATTTAAGGTTTCCTTTCATTACAAAAAGGCCCAGAATGAAAAGGAACACCACAATGGCGCCAATATAAACTGGCCCCGAGGTCATAGGTTGGGGTCCCCAGTACGCTGGGAGCTGCTTAACAATTGCCCTAGCCTGTCCCTGTGGCACTCGGTTCTCGATAAGAAATTTGTAGGTATGCGAATCGGTGCCAAAATCGGCTGCAGAGGCTCCGCCCATAAGGTTTGGAATTAGCAGGTTTAACGTTTCTGTTACCCCGTAGCTCCATGCCGTTGCATACTCCTTGTCGAGCCCTGTTGTTCGGTCGCCCTGGTTAGTGGTAAGCTCCGATGCCCCGCGAATGGAATACTTGCCCGATTCGTAGGTGAAGTAAAGCCTCGAGAAGTTTGCCCCTAGGGCCAGAACGGCCGCAAGAACAAGCACCCCAATGGCCTTGGTGTATGGTTTAAAATCCTTGGATTTTATTGCATCAATTAAATAGGCAATGGCAATGGCAACACCTATAAATGCTGCATAGTAAGTAATTTGAACGTGCCCAGCTCTAAGATTAAGCCCAAAAAACAGGGCGAAAAGGACAAAACCACCAATATATTTTTTCTTAAAGGCCATAAAAGCACCTGCCAGCATTGGTGCTACGTAGGCAATGGCATGCATTTTGGCATTATGGCCAGCCTCTATAATAATGAAAAAATACGATGAGAGTGCATAGGCAAAAGCTCCAATTATGCTAAGCCAAGGATTGACCCCAAGAACAAGCAGTAAAATGTAAAAACCCAGAAGGGTTACGAATATGAAACTCCCAGGATGTTTTGTTAACTGCAATAACTTATCAACCATCGACAGCAGGTTGCCCTTGTATTTTGTTGAGATAAGGTAAGCAGGCATACCGCTAAACATTGAGTTTGTCCAAAGAGGTTCCTCTCCAAATTGCTCCCTATGCTCCATTATTTCCTGTGCCGACCCTTGAAACTGCTGGATATCATGCTGCGCAATTCCTTTTCCCTGTAGCAACGGGAGGAAGTAGATGCTTGTGGCGGCAAAGAATAGAACGATGGCCACTATGTGCGGAATTGAACTCTTTATGATTGATTTCATATGTACAATGATTTAGGGAATTGTCCTTAAAATCTTCAAAAATACTAGTTTTTGGGTAACCGCTGTTTTAAAAAGTGTAAAAATTTTACCGATAGCCATTTCGTACAAAAAGGGGTGAAACAACACCCCTTTTTGTATCTGTTATTCTATATTTTTATAGCAATTAGAATAGGCCGTGGATTTGGGCATCGATTTTATTGATAATTGAACGAAGATCGGAAGGATTTTCGGAAAAGTTAAGGTTATCTACATCAACAATCAGCAAGTTGCCCAGTTTGTAACCGGCAATCCATGCCTCGTAGCGTTCGTTTAGCCGCTGTAGGTAATCGATACGGATGCTTTTCTCGTAGTCGCGACCCCGTTTCTGTATTTGGCTTACCAGCGTGGGTACCGTTGCTCTAAGGTAAATCAGCAGATCTGGTGGCTGAATAAGCGAGCACATAAGGTTGAACAGGCTGCTATAGTTGTTAAAGTCGCGGGTAGACATAAGGCCCATGGTGTGCAGGTTGGGGGCAAAGATGTAAGCATCCTCGTAGATGGTTCTATCCTGAATTACCTGCTCGCCCTTACGGCGAATTTCCACAATCTGGTTAAATCGACTGTTAAGAAAATATATCTGGAGGTTAAAACTCCAGCGCTGCATATCCTCATAAAAATCATTTAGGTAAGGATTGTCGTCAACATCCTCGTATTGGGGTTTCCAGTTGTAATGTTTCGAAAGTAATCGGGTTAGCGTTGTTTTTCCAGAGCCGATGTTCCCTGCTACTGCTATGTGCATATTTTCTAGTTGTGTAAAGATTTTGTGGTTTAATTATGGATGGTTTAAAAATATAAAAACAAATTGGGTTTTGCTACCTATCGATTTATTTTTTCGCAACCAGTAAGTGTTTTACCATCGAAATAAAATGGTTTACCATTGAAAACTAGGGGGAACCCAGTGCTGGGGCAGGCAAAAAAATCTGAAACTTCATATGGTTTCTCAATGGGTCGTTTCTCCCAAAGATCGTTATTGCGAATCCAAATGTATTTATCGTCCACCAAAAATTCGTTGCTGTAAGTTATGTTTAATGGCTCAAGGGCTGCACCGTAGCTATCAATTCGTTCAATATACTGGTTGTTTACCCCTAGATATATAACCCCGTTGTATTCGGTCATTTTGTTTGGGTAACCGTTGGTTTTTCGCCGTGGTAAAGCAATACTTAGCTCTATCTTGTTGATTTGGGGATTTGTTAATCGCAGTTCGTGCCTATTGCGGTTGTAAAGCCAAATCCCTCCTCTTGCCGAACGGCAGGCCAACCAAATTTCGCCAACATCAAAATTGCTTAGAGTAATGGGTTTGCCTATGGGCACTCCCTGATTGTCGATTAGCACTATTTGCTGATGTTGTTGGTAGAAAACCATTACCTTAAACGGATCGGAAGGATCGAGGGAGGCTGGTGTGCCAAGAAATCTATTTGTGTATGTAACCAATTTTTCCCCCGCGTCGCTAATCCGATGTATGGCATCACCGCTTAAAACCCAATAATGTTTAAGTCGATTATCTTGCGGGTATGCATAAGTAGGTGGTAACTCTAGGCTAACAATATTCCATAGCGCAATGCCTGTAACCATTATGTATGTACTTAGGCGCATTTTTAGCTATTTGGTTTCATCCTAAGCAAAGCATCAACATACTCGCGGGTGTTTGATAGGCGGGGAACCTTATTTTGCCCTCCAAGTTTTCCGCGCTCTCGCATCCAATTAAAAAATGTTCCCTGCTCCATTGCTCTTACTACGGGTTCCGATAGGGTTATCCCTTTGTATCGTTTGGCTTCATAGTCGGAATTGATTGAGCAAAGGGCATTGTCCAGTGCCGTGGTGAAGAATTTTAGATCGTTGGGCTCCTTTTCAAACTCAATGAGCCACTCGTGAGCACCTTTGGCTTCGTCGCCCATGTAAATTGGGGCTGCAGTAAAATCGAGAATTTGGGCATCAGTTTTTTCGCAAGCTATCCGAAGGGCTTTCTCAGCATTGTCGATAATAACCTCCTCGCCAAAAGCATTCATGAAATGCTTTGTGCGTCCTGTAATTTTTATTTTATGAGGGTATGTGGATGTGAACATCACCGTATCGCCTATCATGTATCGCCAAAGTCCCGAGTTAGTGGTTATTACCAATGCGTAGTTCTTGTTCAGCTCCACTTCGGCTATGGTGAGCGCCTTTGGGTTCGATGACCCGAGCTCATCAAAAGGAATAAATTCGTAGAAAATCCCGTAGTCAAGCATCAGCAACATGTCGTTGTTGTGGGGGTCGTCCTGAATGGCAAAAAAGCCCTCGCTAGCGTTATATGTTTCCATATAGTGCATTTTGGGCGAGGGTATAATCTTTTTAAACTGCTCGCGGTAGGGCGTAAAGCTAACCCCTCCGTGGGTAAATAGTTCTAGGTTTGGCCAAATCTCCAGCAGGTTGTTTTTGCCTGTAACGTCTAGTATGTGCTTAATCATCACCAGATTCCATGAGGGGACTCCGGCTAAATTGGTAACGTTTTCTTTTAGTGCCTCCTCGGTTAGTTTCTCTAGCTTAACTTCCCACTCGGGTATTAGCGCAACCTTTTGGCTTGGAGTACGGATAAAATCGGCCCACCAAGGGATGTTTTCAATTAGAATAGCAGATAGATCTCCGTAATAAGATTGGTTGTTGAAATTATCGACCTGATGGCTACCTCCTAGGGTTAACCCTTTGCCCGTAAATATTTCTGTTTCCGGATAGTAGTCTGTGTACAGAGCAAGCACATCTTTCCCTCCACGGAAGTGACACTCATCTAGCGCGTTCTTACTCACGGGTATAAATTTGCTCTTATCGCTTGTGGTGCCCGACGATTTGGCAAACCAACGAATTTCGCCAGGCCAAAGCACGTTGTTTTCTCCTTTGCGCAATCGCTCTATGTATTGCTTCACGCCCTCGTAATCAACAATAGGTACCTCTCTCTGAAACTTCTCAATTGATTTTATCTCGCTAAAGTTATGCTCAATGCCAAAAACGGTGTTCTTTGCATAATCTATCAAGTCCAGTAGGTTTTCCTCTTGAACTTCGCAGGGGAATCGCCTAAATAGGTCTATCTCATGTAGGCGCTTTGTGTTTATCCAGTTTATAATTGATGATATAATGGGCATGGTATGATGGTTTGATAATCAGTAACAAAGATAAGAAAAAAGGTTGATTGGAATAATGTTGATAATATAGCAAACCGTTAAAAATCGATAAAAGTATGGGGTGTTTATGTTACCGATTTATGCCGGGGATGGAGATCCCCTCAAAGGTTCTGTACATCTCAAGTGCATACACATCGGTCATCCCCGATACAAAATCAACAGCAGCCATTAAACTTTGGTAGGGTGTAACATTAGGAGTTACATATTGTTTGGGGATAAGCCTTAACACCTTGCGGTTGTATCCGTCGTTTGGGAACAGAAGAGCAGGGCAAATTTTCTCGAGTAACGTGCTAAGGATTTTGTAGCCAGCCAGCTCAATTTCTATTACCGTTGGATGGTTGTATACCTGTTCGATAGAGATTTTCTGAATCTCTTTTAAAGCGGCTTCTTCAGTATTATCGAGCTGCTTAATGAGGGCAGCAACAGGTTTCCCTAGCATAATGTTATGGTAGCTGCGGATAAATGCGTTAGAGCATTCCTGCGTAAGTTTGCCTATGGCCATTGATCTTAGGAATGCAACCTGCTCATTTTTATCGGTAACATCCGCTAGTGTTTGGTTAATGCTTGTTATCCACGAGTGATCTTTGGTTGTATTGAAGAAACCCATAAAGAGCTGCTTAACCTGCTCGGTTGGTATTATGCCCAGCTTGTGGGCGTCGTCGATATCCATAAGCTGGTAGCAAATGTCGTCGGCAGCCTCAACTAGGTAAACCAACGGGTACCGTGCATAGCCAAGTGGGTTTCTATCTGTTTGTGGAATTCCCATCTCGCTGGCTATTTGGCTATACCATTCCTTTTCGGTTTGGAAAAAACCAAACTTTTTTTTGCCAATTTGGGTCGACTCCCAAGGGTATTTCACTATCGATGCCAATGTGGGGTAGCTTAATCTAAATCCACCCTCACGTTTACCTTCCATTTTTTGCGTTAGCAATCGCAGCGCATTGGCATTTCCCTCGAAACGTATTAGGTCGTTACGCTGCGCTTCGGTTAAGCTGCTGGTGAGGTGGCTTGCCGAGTGAAGAAAAAAGTTCCGTATAGCCTCCTCGCCGCTATGGCCAAATGGAGGGTTGCCCAAATCGTGGGCCAGGCATGCAGTTGATACAATGGTGGGAATCTGATCAATAAGATCGGAAAGTTCGGACGATGATTGCTCCTTAATAAAGGGCACAACATTATTGCCAAGGCTACGACCCACGCTGGCCACCTCAAGGCTATGGGTAAGCCTGTTGTGCACAAAAACGCTACCGGGCAAGGGGAAAACTTGGGTCTTGTTTTGTAATCTGCGGAAAGGGGAACTGAAAATTATGCGATCGTAATCGCGTTGGAAGTGCGAGCGGGTTTCCTGCTGCTGAGTGCTACCCTCTTTCCATCCAAATCGTTTTGGGCAAAGTAATTTGCCCCAATCCATAGTGTTATGCTTCAACAATGCGGGTTAATTTCAGATGATGATTATTTCAATACCAAGTTTGTGATATTGTTGGCGATTTTTAAAATTTTGTACACCTCGCCCTTGTCATTTTTAATTGGGGTGTATGTTTCTTGGAACACAAAGGTTTTACCATCTACAAGAAACCTATTGACCTGCTTTTGGGGTAATCCGTTGCGAAGGTTATTCCAGAAGGTGTCGTATTCCAATTTATCCTCGGGGTTTAATTCCAACTTGTCGGTGTGGTGTGTGCCAATCACCTCCTCGCGCGATAGGTTAAGCAGATCGAGGTATGCATCGTTTATTGCCGTTATGTAACCCAACGAGTCGTACTCAATAACAAAGCTCGATATGTTTAGGGCATCAATAAAATATTGCATTTCGTTGGTTCGTCGGCTCGACTCCTCTTGAGTTGCCTGCAGCTCTTCCATATTCTGACGCATCTCCTCTTCCTGAGCCTGCATCTCCTCGGCCTGTTGCT
>DDWD01000029.1 GCA_002345825.1 Bacteroidales bacterium UBA2295 | reverse complement strand
TAAGGTTTCTTGTAGTTCATAAACCTTATTTTGGTTTTTTAAACCTTAGTAAAACAGAGCGAAGCCAAAGATATCCAACCTTATTACCTTATTTTGTGGAGTCTTGTATCAACGCGTTACATCGAACTCACCTTATTTAACCATCTAAATAATGAATTGTTTTATTTGCAGAGTTCAAACATTAAAAAAATCACCCTAACTCTACACCAACCCAAAAAACTCTATATCATAGGTAGATATATAATTTATTCAATAGTTTTCAACATTACTGAAATTATGCTTTACAATGAGCTAACTTTGGGTTGTAAAATCACTTCTCACATAAATACTGTAATACCCTATAAATAAGCAATGAGCAAGTTCATACATCTTCACGTTCACACTCAGTACTCCATTCTCGATGGGGCTTCGAGCATCAAAGGACTAGTTGATAGAGCCAAAAACCTTGGTATGGGTGGAATAGCCATTACCGATCATGGCAACATGTTTGGGGTTAAGGAGTTTATCAACACGGTGGGTAAGATAAACGATCAGTACACTTGCGAAATAAAATTGCTTAAGGAGGATATCAAGAAGTTAGAGGAGTCGGGGGCGAACAACTCAACGCTGGTCGAACTCCAGGAGAAGCTAAAAGCGGCTCAACAGAAACTGTTCAAACCCATTATTGGTTGCGAGGCATATGTAACAACCAACAGGAAAAGCCGCGACAAAGACGACAGGGGTGGCGACCATCTTGTACTCCTTGCCAAGAACAAAACCGGATACCATAACCTTACCAAAATGGTATCGTACTCATGGACCGAAGGATTTTACCAAAAGCCAAGAATCGATAAGGAGTTGCTTCGCAAGTACAGCGAGGGAATCATTGTATCGTCAGCATGCCTTGGTGGCGAAATTCCTCAGGCCATCATAAAGGGTAACCTGGCCAGGGCCGAGGAGGTGATTTACGAATTTAAAGAGATTTTTGGCGACGATTTTTACCTCGAGGTAATGCTGCACCCTGTTGCACCAGGAGGATTTGCTGAGGATACCTACCTTGAGCAAAAAAGGGTGAACGAGACAATATTTAAGCTGGCACAAAAAACTGGAGTAAAATGCATTGCCACCAACGATGTGCATTTCATCAACGCCGAGGATGCCCAAGCACACGACAGGCTCATTTGCCTGAATACAGGTAAAGATATCGACGATCCAAATCGTATGCACTACACCATGCAGGAGTATCTTAAAAGTGACGAGGAGATGGTCAAACTTTTTCCTGATCATCCCGAAGTTATATACAACACCCTTGAGATAGCCGATAAAGTTGAGTACTACTCTCTCAACCACGCTCCAATCATGCCTCACTTCGAACTGCCCGAGGGATTTACCAACGACAACGACTACTTAAAGCATCTCTCCTATGAGGGAGCCAAAATGCGGTGGGGCGATAACATTACCGATGAAATAAGAGAACGCATTGATTTTGAACTGGAAGTTATAAAAGGGATGGGATTTCCCAGCTACTTCCTAATTGTGTGGGACTTCCTGCGTGCTGCCCGCGAAATGGACGTTTCCGTTGGTCCCGGCAGGGGCTCAGCAGCGGGTTCTGCCGTTGCCTACTGTTTGCGTATCACCGATATCGACCCCATTAAGTACGACCTGCTGTTTGAGCGTTTCCTCAACCCCGAGCGTATCTCAATGCCCGATATCGATATCGATTTTGATGAGGATGGCCGTGAACTGGTTCTACAGTGGGTAGTTAACAAGTATGGGAAAGATCGAGTTGCACATATCATCACCTTTGGAACTATGGCAGCCAAAATGGCCATTCGAGATGTGGCGCGGGTTCAAAAATTACCCCTACCCGAAGCCAATCGTATTGCCAAACTGGTACCCGAGCGCCCCGGAACAACGCTTGCCAAGGCATACAAAGAGGTTCCCGAGCTGCTTGAGTGCAAAAAATCGTCGGACGATTTGATTCGCTCAACCCTACAGTACGCCGAGGTTCTGGAAGGCTCTGTTAGGCAAACGGGCGTGCATGCCTGTGGCATTATCATTGGCCGCGATAACCTGGAGGAGCACATCCCCATCTGCATCAACAAGGATGCCGAGCTTTACGTAACCCAGTACGACGGAAAACACGTTGAGGATGTTGGCCTGCTCAAGATGGACTTCCTGGGGCTAAAAACTCTCTCCATCATTAAGGATGCATTGCAATTCATTAAGGAGTCGAAAGATATTGACATAGATATAGATAGAATTCCGCTCGACGATAAGGAAACCTTCGAACTCTACGCACGGGGCGATACCACAGCGCTTTTCCAGTTTGAATCGCCTGGGATGAAGAAACACCTACGTGCGCTAAAGCCCAACCGATTCGAGGATCTTATCGCCATGAACGCCCTTTACCGCCCGGGCCCCTTGGAGTACATCCCCAACTTTATTGCCCGTAAACACGGACGCGAAAAGATTGAGTACGATATCCCCGAGATGAAGGAATTCCTTGAGGAGACCTATGGCATTACCGTATATCAGGAGCAGGTGATGCGCCTTTCGCAATCGCTGGCAGGTTTTACCAAGGGGCAAGCCGACTCGCTACGTAAGGCCATGGGTAAGAAGCAGAAAGCTGTAATGGATAAGCTCAAAGCCCAATTCGTTGAGGGTTGCCATGAGCGCGGCTTCGATAAGAAAAAGGTGGAGAAGGTATGGAACGACTGGGAGGCCTTTGCTCAGTATGCATTCAACAAGTCGCACTCCACATGCTACGCCTACGTATCCTACCAAACTGCCTTTTTAAAAGCACATTACCCCAGCGAGTTTATGGCCGCCGTGCTTAGCCGCAACCTGTCGGATATTAAAAAGATCACCCTCTTCATGGACGAGTGCCGCCGGATGGGTATTCAGGTGCTGGGTCCCGATGTGAACCACAGTAACTACAAGTTTACCGTAATGCCCAACGGCGACGTGCGATTTGGCCTTGGTGCCATTAAAGGGGTTGGCGAAAATGCTGTAGCAAACATAATTGAAACTCGAAAAAACGGTCCATTTAAAGATATCTACGATTTTGTGGAGCGCATAAATCTGCAAACGGTTAACAAAAAGAATATGGAAGCCCTGGTGCTTGCAGGGGCTCTCGACAATTTGGGAGGACTTAAACGGGAGCAGTATTTTGGTGCCGACCCCAAAGGGGTTTCGTACATTGAGCAGCTCATGCGCTATGGCGTCAAAGCTCAAACCGAAAAGAACAACGTGCAGCAAACCCTTTTCGGCGGAACCGAGTCGGGGTTCGAACTACAGAAACCTGAAGCCCCGCAGGTTGAACCATGGTCGAAGCTTGAAAACCTGAGTAAGGAGAAGGAGCTTATTGGCATCTACCTATCGGCGCATCCGCTGGATGACTTTAAACTTGAGGTGGATAACTTTTGCAACACAAACTTAGCCGAGCTTTACGATCCCGCATTGCTCAACGGGCGGGAAATTACAGTAGCCGGCATTGTGTCGGACGCCAAAGTACTGCCAACCAAAAAAGGAACATACTACGGGCGCATAACCATTGAGGATTTTACCGACTCCTACGAATTCACCCTATTTGGCAAAGATTTTGAGCTATACCGCAGGTTCTTTTACGTGGGCTACCCGCTCATGATTAAGGGACGATTTAACCCCAGCCGATTTAGGCCTGGTGAGGTAGAATTCAGCATCAAGAGCATAAATATGCTTTCCGAGATTAGGGAAGAGCTGGTTAAAAGAATTACCATTACCCTTATGCTCGACGATATCAACGAGGAATTAATTAAGGACATAAAACAGGTAGTAACAGACCATCCGGGAAACGTAACGCTCAACTTTAGGCTACTCGATCCAGAATCGAGTATAGGCATACAGCTGTTTTCGCGAACATACCGTATAAGCGTGAGCAACGATCTGGTTAAACATCTTAATAATATGGATATCAACTACAAGGTAAATTAATGACAATAACATTTTAGCATCACACAAACATTGTGGAACATTTTTAAACCAAAGCTGTTATCTTTACATTCAAAAATTCACTTATAAACTAAAATTTTCAAACTATGGCAATAGCAATTACCGATGCAAATTTTGATGAGATCGTTCTAAAATCCGACAAGCCTGTACTTCTTGATTTCTGGGCAGAGTGGTGTGGACCATGCCGAATGGTAGGCCCTTTTGTTGAGCAAATTGCCGAGGAGTTCGAAGGCAAAGCCGTTGTGGGCAAGGTTGATGTTGACAGCAACCCTGGCGTAGCCAGCAAGTTTGGCATCCGCAATATTCCCACCATCCTTTTCTTTAAGAACGGTGAGGTAGCCGATAAGCAGGTTGGTGCAGTGCCCAAGGCAACATTGGTTTCGAAGCTCGAAGCTTTACTATAATCACCTTATATTTGATATATCGCCAAATCATTGCCGGTTTGGCGATATTCGTATTAGTGCTACCGCTCCCTTACAACTTTTACCATGAAAGTATGCGTATTCTGCGCCTCCAGCGCAAAGATCGACGAGAAATATTTTGAGGCAACCAAAACCGTTGCCCACGAGTTGGTTAATGCCAATGCTACCATTCTTTACGGAGGAGGGTCGGTTGGACTTATGGGCTGTTTGGCCGACACGGCCTTATCGCTACACGGCAGGGTGGTTGGAATTCTTCCACGCTTTATGGATAAAGTGGAGTGGGGTCATAAGGGGCTAACCCAAATGGTGCTGGTTAAGGATATGCGCGAGCGCAAAAAGCAGCTCACCGAGAATGTGGATGCAGTGGTTGCCCTTCCTGGAGGATGTGGAACGCTTGAAGAGCTAATGGAGGTATTCACCCTAAAGCGGCTGGGTAAGTTCACAAAGCCAATCATAGTGCTAAATACCGACGGTTTTTACTCTCACCTCGAATTACTAATTGATAAGATGATTGAGGAGCGTTTTATGCGTCCCGAACACAGGCAGATTTGGCAAATGGTATTGACCCCCGAGGAGATAATGCCTGCCATTAAATCGGCACCACTTTGGGATGAGTCGGCCATTGAATTTGCAGCAGTTTAACCCCTCGACAACTTATTCCTGTAGGTAAATAGTTTGCTATCGCCCACCTCATCGTAGCTGTAAAGATCGCCGTTAAACTCAGGAGCCTTTACGCCATCACCAAAAAACTTATTGCCCACAAACACTCGAGACTCATCCCAGTAGTTTTTCTTCACAAAGCTACTAACTAGCATTGCTCCACCCTCAATAATTACTGAGATTATCCCCCTTTCGTAAAGTTCCCTCAGCACTTGATCCTCAGCCCCACGGGCAAAATCGATGGTAAGTAGTTCCAAATTGGGTACCGAGGCAAAGGTTTGTCGTTTGCTGGCAGCACTGCTGTTGTTCCCAACAAAAACCAAAGTGGGCAGCGAGCCATCGTACACATTCATATCGGGCGAAAGCCTAAGTTTTCTGTCTAACACAACTCGTATGGGCGATCGGCCACTCCAATCACGCACATCGAGCCGCGGATTATCCTTGGCTACAGTATTGGTTCCAATCATTATGGACTGCTCCTCGCTGCGCCACCTATGAACCAAGGTGCGAGCCAAATCGTTAGTTACCCATACAGGGGCAATGGGATCGCTTGGTTTACGTATCGCATCAATATAGCCATCAAGCGTTTGCGCCCATTTTAATATTACGTATGGTCGTTTTTTAATGTGATAAACAAAGAATCTACGATTCAATTCCCTAGCCTCCTTCTCGAGCACACCAACGGTAACGTCTATACCCGCATTTTTCAGTAGTTCAATACCCCTGCCCTGTACCTTGGGATTTGGATCTAGAGTTGCTACTACCACTCGCTTTATTTGCGACTCGATTATTAGGTTTGCACAGGGTGGTGTTTTACCAAAATGCGAACACGGCTCAAGCGACACGTAAAGCGTTGAATCTTTTAAAACACTGGAGTTTTTCACTGCATTAATGGCAGCCCTCTCTGCATGGTCCTTACCATACTCGGTATGATATCCCTCGGCAATTATCTGGTTGTTGTAAACTATCACAGAGCCTACCATAGGATTGGGAGCCACATTGCCCATCCCGTTACTGGCCAGCTCAAGGCAACGGCTCATATACAGTTTGTCGATACTCGATTGTTCCATAATTATTGATTACTTTTGAATCACAAATCAAACTATTACCATGGCCGATAGCAGCATTCTGCAAAAGTATAAATTGATTCGTAACGAGCTAAGCGCGATATATCCTATTTCCGAGGCTCAAGCCATTGCAAGAATTGCAGTTGAATCGGTTACCAAAATTAAAATACATGAAGTTTTAGCAAACCCTGAGCTAAAGCTAACGCCCGAAGATAACTCTAGGTTAGATTACTACATTTCGGAGCTAAAGTTACAAAAGCCCCTGCAATATATTCTGGGTACCACCACTTTTTTTGGTTTGGAATTTACCGTAAACCCTCACGTACTAATTCCTCGACCAGAAACCGAAGAGTTGGTAGAGTGGATTATCCGAACGAATGATTTGGCCTCGCCATCAATTCTGGATATTGGCACAGGATCGGGCTGCATAGCCATAGCACTTGCCAAAAACATTCCTAAAGCTAAGGTTTTTGCGCTGGATATCTCACCACAAGCCATCGAGACTGCAATGGAGAATGCCAAGAGCACTGGTGTAAACATCAACTTTATCAACGGTGATGTGCTTAGCACACCAGCAATGCTTGATGGGGCTCCTTTCGATATTTTTGTGAGCAATCCACCCTATGTGCGGGAATGTGAAAAGGAACAGATGGAGGCTAACGTGCTGAAGTACGAACCCGAACTAGCCCTATTTGTAAACGATGCCAATCCGCTTAAGTTTTACAAGGCCATTGCCAAAGTGGCCAGCACTCAGCTTATGCCCAACGGCCTGGTGTTTTGCGAAATAAATGAGGCCTTTGGCAGGGAGACTGCATCGATTTTTACCGAATGGGGCTTTACCGATGTAACCATCCGAAAAGATATTAATGGAAAGGAAAGGATGTTGAGCTGTAGGAAGAGGAAAGTTGGGAGTTGAAAGTTAAGAGCTTGTCTGCCTTGGCAGGTTTAGAGTTGGGGCAGTGAGTGTGTGTTGACTAATAGGCAACTACCCTTTGTTTATCAGTGACCTAGCGTTTATTTTCAACACAGAGAGTTTTTTTGAATATCGAATGTAGAATAATGAATTAGAATGATGAAGTTTGGGGGGGAACGAGTGGGCGCTGGAAAAAAGTTTATGGCTCCAATCAATCTTGCTAAAAGAAACAATCAGTCAATCAGCCAATCAATCTTTGCATATTCGTATTTTGCTTTTAAAAAGTAGGATAAACTTGAAAATCTCGGAATAAATTAAGCCAATGGATACAAAAAAAGCACTCGACCGGGCCCAATGGCTCTGTAGCCAAAGCGAGAAATGCACTTTTGATATTAAGAAAAAGTTGTTGCAGTGGGATGTTGATGAGATGGCAGGAAGAAAAATTATTGATGCATTGCTCGAGGATGGATTTATTGACGAGAGTCGATATGCCACCTCCTTTGCCCGCGAGAAAGCCCGGTTTAACAAGTGGGGTCCCAAGAAGATTGAGATGGCACTCCGCGCCAAACGCATTGCCGATGAGCATATTGATATTGCCCTTTCCGAATCGGCAGAGCACAGCAACGACGATATGCTGCGGGAACTACTTACCTCCAAAGCCAAAACCATAAAGGCTAAGGATAGCTACGACCTTAAAACCAAGTTAATCCGATTTGGGATGTCGCGTGGGTTTGAATATGGGAGGGTGTTGGGTATTGTTGAAAAGATTTTAAGCACCTATCTAGAGAACACCTAATTTAGCAACGAATGCTTTTCGCTTGGAGGAAAAAGAAAGTCAAGGCCATTTGATTAACAACTTCGAGATTCGGTGTTCGATATTCATTATTCATCATTCTTTTACTCCCCCACCATCCCCCTAGGATCAACCCATCGATCAAACTGCTCTTCGGACACATATCCCAGCTGCATTGCGGCCTCTTTGAGCGATAAGTTCTGCTCATAAGCCATTTTGGCTATCTCAGCCGATTTTTCGTAGCCTATATGCGGATTAAGTGCAGTGATAAGCATTAGCGAGTTGGCTAGGTTACGATCAATGTTTTGCAAATTGGGTTTTATCCCCATAAGTGCATTATCGATAAAACTCTGCACAGCCTGTGCAAGCAGCTTAGCCGACTGCAAAAAGTTTTGAATAATAAGCGGTTTAAACACGTTGAGTTCAAAATGGCCATTCATCCCACCAACGGCAATGGCTGTATCGTTACCTATTACCTGAGCACAAACCATGGTGAGCGCCTCAACCTGTGTTGGGTTGACCTTACCGGGCATTATGGACGAGCCGGGCTCGTTGGCTGGCAATATCAATTCACCAATTCCACTTCGTGGGCCCGAGGCCATCACACGAATATCGTTGGCCATCTTCATAAGGCTAATGGCCATTTGCTTGAGCGCCCCGTGGGTTTCAACAAAGGCATCGTGTGCTGCCAATGCCTCAAACTTGTTGCTTGCCGATACAAATGGATAACCAGTTAGATCTGCTATGATTAGGGCAACCAGTTCAGAGAAACCCTTAGGAGCATTTATTCCTGTTCCTACTGCAGTTCCTCCAAGGGCCAACTCTAGCATGTGGGGCAGCGTGTTTTCTATCGCTCTTATTCCGTGCTCAACTTGCGATGCATACCCCGAGAACTCCTGACCTAGGGTTAGCGGCGTGGCATCCATCCAATGGGTGCGTCCAATCTTTACTACTTGAGCAAACTCTTTGCTTTTCGCCATTAGCAACCTGTGCAACTCCTTTAAAGCAGGTATAGTGCGCTCAATCAGGGTTGAATAAGCCGCAACATGCATAGCTGTTGGAAAAGTATCGTTGCTACTTTGCGAGAGGTTAACATCATCGTTGGGGTGCAGGGTTTTAATTGTGTCGAGTAGTGAGCCCCTGCTTAGTTGATGCGCCCTGTTGGCAATTACCTCATTAAGATTCATATTGGTTTGGGTGCCCGATCCGGTTTGCCATACCACCAAAGGGAACTGATCGTTATGCTTTCCGTCAATAATCTCATTGGAAACCTCTACAATCAAATCCATTTTGCTTTTTGGTAGAACTCCAAGTTTAAAATTGGCTAATGCCGCCGCCTTTTTAACTATGGCAAAGGCTTTTATTACCTCGTCGGGCATACGCTCAGTACCTATCTTAAAATTTTGAAGCGATCGCTGCGTTTGCGCTCCCCAAAGTTTATCGGCTGGTACATTAACCTCACCCATAGTATCTCTTTCGACCCTGTACATGGCTTAACATTTTTGATACTAGAATTGATATTAGCAAAAAGGGAGAGTAACAAAAACTCTCCCTTAGGATAGTAACAAAAATGGGGTTTATTTGTTTTGAATATGCCCCGAGCCTGTAACCTTGCCATCAACCAACGGATTTCCAGAATACACAACATCGCCACTGCCAACAACTCGGGCCTTAAGCGATTCGGTGGCTACCAAGTAAACATCACCAGAGCCAGAAATACTTACCTCAGCATTTTCGAACTGAATACTGTTAAGGTTAACGTCACCTGACCCAGTAACCCTAACTTTTACATCTTGAGCGTCATTATCACCTGAGATTTCGACATCACCCGATCCAGAGACAAAAATATCAAGGTTTACAACATCGAGCTTTGGCAGGAAGATATCTCCACTTCCAGACACTTTTGCCGTTAGATCCTTAGCTTGGATAGGTGTTTTTGCCTCAATGTCGCCCGAACCGGCAACAGCTAGCTCTTCAACCTCGGGCATAGTGATGTGTATCTGCACCTTTCGGTTCCCCCAGCCTGTGTTTATCCACCCTTCGGTTTTGATTACAAGGGTATTTCCTTTGACCTCGGTGATAATCTCGGCCAAAAAGTTTTTATCACCCTCGATGATGAAGCTATACGAATCGCCCTGCGAAAGATACAAATCAGCAGGAACAGCAAGATTTACGGCCGAAAAATTGCTCAGTGCTCTTTCCTCTTTAACTGTTTCGCCACTTACCGACACGGTGCATGATGAGGCTATTATTATAACGCTCATCGCAATTGTTACACCTAGGTGTTGAATTACATTTTTCATAATCTTTTTCAATATTTGGTTAAACACCCTAACGACGAGTTGATAATTCATTTGCTGCATAAATCTTATTTTTTTTGATTTTGGTAATAATACAATATTTGTGACAGATCAGCCTGGCTTAAATACTTTAAACAACATTTTTCTTACATCTGTCTTCAAACTTCTAACCTAACCACCACTAAGTATATTTTCAAGAGAATGGTTCTAGAGCCATTAATTCTACATCATTGCATAAAAGTCGTTTCCCTTATCGTCAACAAGGACAAAGGCCGGAAAATTCTCAACATCAATACGGTAGATCGCCTCCATACCCAACTCGGGATACTCAAGCAGTTCAACCTTTTTAATATTATCTTGAGCCAAAATAGCTGCTGGGCCACCAATACTCCCAAGGTAAAAACCACCATACTTTTTACACGCATCGGTTACCGCTTTGCTTCTATTGCCCTTGGCAATCATCACCATACTTCCTCCGTGGCTTTGGAACAGATCAACATACGAATCCATTCGACCGGCAGTTGTTGGTCCAAACGAACCAGAGGCCATTCCGGGAGGAGTTTTGGCTGGACCAGCATAGTATATTGGGTGATCCTTAATATACTGGGGAAGTCCTTCGCCTTTCTCGAGGCGTTCCTTTAGCTTGGCATGTGCAATATCGCGCCCAACTATTATGGTACCGCTAAGCGAAAGTCTTGTGCCCACCTTATGCTTTGATAGCTGAGCCAAGATCTGTTTCATAGGCTGGTTCAGGTCAATTGGTACCCCATCCACATTCTGCTTCCGATACTCTTCGGGAATAAAGCGTCCTGGGTTCCCGTCGAGCTTCTCAATCCAAATGCCTTCTTTGTTGATTTTTGCCTTGATATTCCGGTCGGCAGCACATGAAACACCCATACCCACCGGGCATGATGCTCCATGGCGAGGTAATCGGATAATCCTTATATCCAATGCAAAGTATTTTCCACCAAACTGAGCTCCAATGCCCAGCTTATGGGCTTCATCCAATATCTTCTTTTCCAGCTCCACATCGCGGAAGGCTTGACCACCCTCTGAACCCTTAGTGGGCAAATTATCTAAATATTTGGCTGAAGCCAACTTTACATTTTTCAAACATACTTCGGCGGATGTACCTCCAATCACAAAGGCTATATGATAGGGTGGACAAGCAGCTGTTCCCAGTGTACGCATCTTATCCACAATATATTTCTCTAACTTTTCGGGATTGAGCAATGCCTTGGTTTCCTGAAATAGCATTGTTTTGTTAGCCGATCCGCCCCCCTTGGCAATAAATAGGAACTGATAATCATTTTTGCATGTAGCAGTAATATCAATTTGTGCAGGAAGGTTTGTACCCGAGTTCTTTTCATGATACATATCGAGGGGAATAGTCTGTGAATAGCGCAAATTCTCCTCGGTATAGGTTTTGTAAACACCTAACGAAAGGGCTTCAGCATCGTTGGCACCAGTCCAAACGCTTTGCCCTTTGCGGGCAAATATCACAGCAGTTCCGGTGTCTTGACAGTATGGGAGCATACCCTTTGCCGATACCTCGGCGTTTTGCAGCAGAGTAAGGGCCACATACTTGTCATTATCGCTGGCATCAGGGTCTTTAAGAATTTCACCAAGCTGCTTAAGGTGCTCTGTTCGGAGCATAAACGAAACGTCGCGCAATGCAGTTTTGGCTAACAAGGTGAGTGCCTCGGGATTAACCCTTAAAACCTCCTCCCCGTCGAAAATTGAAATAAAATCCTTGGTAAGCAAGTAGTAGTTGGTTTTATCCTCACCCAGCGGATAGGGATCGTAATACTTAAATTCTGGAGTTGCCATGGTGTAATATTTTTAGGGATTTGTAGGGAAACATCTAGCTAACACTGTTAGAAATGACGAAACCTAAGCTACATCAACTTATCAATTTCTTCGGGTGGATTGGCCAATACGGCTTTTAACTTACCTACCACAATGGGTCGCTGCAGCAACTTGGGATTCTCTTTGATGATTCTAATCCATTCGTCGTTTGTGAAGTTTTTACCCTTAAGAAATTTTTTAAAGTAGTCCTCCTGTGGACGAACAATGGCCAAGGGATCGAGATTTGTTTTCAAAAGAATTTCCTTTAGCTCATCGGTTGTTATGGGCTCTTTAAGGTACTCTCGAACTTCAAAACTATCGGTTTTTGATTTCAGGTAATCGAGACCAGCACGGCTATGCTTGCAGCGCGGGTTGTGAAATATTTTCATTGTATCAACTTGTTTTATATTGAGTACAAGTTATAACTAAATACAATACAAATCAACCCAGAGTAGGGAACTAATTTAAAGGGATTAGGCTCCCAGTGGAGCTCATCTCTTCCACAACTATTTGCTGTGGGTTACCTTGGTAGTATATATTCCCAAACGAATTGATAGTAACCCTCAGATTACCATCAGTACAAACATAGCTATCGCCTTTTGAATTATTCACAACCCTTACGTTTCCCGAAACCAAATCGAGAGCGTGAAGGGTTGCCGAGTTACGCATCCAGAAAGAGGCACTGGAGGCACTACCCGAAACGGTAAAGATGCCCGAGTCGTAGGTGTTGCCTGTTACAATCGATAACGAATTCATATCCACATCGAGATTAACTCGTCCTGTGTGCGAAGTGGTAATTATTCGGAGTGAGGGCTGGGTAATCGTACCCTCGGTGCTCATATCAACGGGAGCTTTTATGTGGATGTTTGGAAGGTTGGGAAAGCAAAGGGTTAACTTGGGAATTTTATATGATGGAGTCCATTGATACTTGTTAGTATCGTTAACTATCAGGCTGTCATTTGCAATGAAAATCTCAATGCCATCAATGAGTTCTTCCGGCGCATCAACAATTATATCAAACTCATCCTGTTGTTTTAGGGTAATATTAAAGCTACTTCTTACCTCAACAAACTTGTACGGTTTGTCACTAACTGTAACCTGCTGCATGCTGGAAAGATCATCAAAAAACAAAACTTCACAACCAGCAAGCAATGTGGCTAAAGATAGAAGTAGTAAACTAAATCGAAATTTACCCATATCACTAAAGATTTAAGTCGTAACCAATGCCCCACTCAATGTATTCGGCCACTAACTTACTCGTTTTTAAGCTACAATTAACCACATATCGCTGAGCAAAGCGATACCTAATACCTACTCTGGAGTAGAAATCGGACTCGTAAGGGTTCTCGTAAAACAGTCTCAAACCATGCTGTAGCACAAACGATAGCCTTTCCCATACAATCTCGTATCCCAAATACACACCACCCGACCAAGGCGAAGGATTTAGCACCACTTCGTTTTCGGTGTAGTACTTATATTCCGTTGGTATATAAAACATATCGATACCGGCTCCAGCCCTGCCGTTCTTGCCAAGAAAATATGAGTAGTTGGTATTCAACCCCCAAACGCCTTCTGCTATTGGTTTTTGCTTGCTATCTTCCTGTATACCTCCACTGAACAAAAAATTTATCCTATGTCTATCGTTGGTATTTGGATCGGCCACAATTTGAGACGGAACAGCTTTGTTTGACTTGATTATGTATTCGGCTCCCATTTTTAGCGAGAAAATGTTCAGTCCCGTATTGGGCCGCTTAATCTTTCCGTTTGAGTTGTGCGTTAACGTGGGGCCTAGAAAAACTGAAAAATTGTTGCTTGCCCAAAATCGGAAATCGAGGGCCAGTACAATAAACGCATTCAAATGCGACCCTATTGCCTGATTCAAAGGATTTAACGATGGCTCGTTGGGTTTAGTTATCCATCCCAATCCGCTCGACACATTTGTGCCAAGGGTGAACTCTTTTAGCTTCACAATGGGCGATGCAAAGTAAACATACCCGCTATAAACATTACCAAATATCTCGCTATTCCCAAGATTAGACATATATCCTCCAAAACCAATAGTTGGAATACGCCTGCTGTTGATTTCTGGAAAAGTTCTCCCGAGTCTAAAATCAACCCCATTAATATACTCGTGGTTATGAAACTGAATATACTCATGATGTGGATAAACAAGCCCACGATAGTATGCTGCACTTATGGTTGTTTTACGCAAAGTGCTATCAACACCAGCTGCCGATAGATTTTGGCTTAAGGACATAAGAATTGTGATCAGCAGCAAGAGACCACTGAAGAACCCATTACGAAGAATTGTCGAATACAATACGTTGCGCATATAGTAAAACCTAAACAGCCACCGAATGCTCTCTTAGCGCATCGTTAAGCGATGTTTTTAGGTCGGTGGATTCCTTACGCTTCCCAATAATCATAGCGCAGGGTACTTGGTACTCGCCAGCGGGAAACTGCTTGGTGTACGACCCCGGAATTACCACCGAACGGGGTGGCACCTCGCCCTTATACTCCAATGGTTTGCTACCAGTCACATCAATTATTTTTGTCGATTTGGTTATCACCACATTGGCACCCAGCACGGCCTCCTTACCTATTTTAACACCCTCAACCACAATACAGCGCGAGCCAATAAAACAACCATCCTCAATAATAACGGGTGCGGCCTGCACTGGCTCCAACACTCCACCAATTCCCACTCCGCCCGAGAGGTGCACGTTTTTACCAATTTGAGCACATGAACCCACCGTTGCCCAGGTATCAACCATGGTGCCCTCATCAACAAAAGCCCCAATATTTACGTACGATGGCATCAGGATAACCCATTTTGCCACAAACGAGCCGTAACGTGCAATAGCGTGTGGCACAACACGCACACCAAGCTCAGCATAGCTCTTTTTTAGGGCGATTTTATCGTGAAACTCGAATGGCCCCACCTCTATGGTCTCCATCTTACGCGTTGGGAAGTACATAATTACAGCCTTTTTCACCCACTCGTTAACCACCCAGCCATTGCTATCGGGTTCTGCTACTCTAAGTTTTCCTTTATCGAGCATCTCAACAACATGCTCAATACAATCAACTGTTTCTGAAGAAAATCCATCCTGCCGGGTTTCCCAAGCTTGCTCTATAATGGCCTTATACTTTTCCATTGCCTATTTTTTTGATATTTTTCAACGAATGCCAAAAGTAGATGTTTTTGGTGGTTTGTAAAATTACTTAAACCAAAATTACTTAATTTGGTCAAAACAAGTGCAACTACCACAACCCATCAAAACAATAATACATTAATCCAAAATTTTTTGCACTATGAGAAAAACGACCATTTTAACCTTAACTATTCTGCTAGTAAGTTCTGCCCTTATAGGCTATTCGCAGGAGCCTACCAGGTATATGGAACCTCCCAAGGAAATTGCCGATATTATTGATGCTCCAACAACCCCATCGCTATCGCTAAGCCCAACCCGCACCCACGTGGCATTTGCCTACCCACAGGGGATGCCCGACATTGCCGAGATGGCTCAAGCCGAGCTAAAACTGGCAGGCATAAGGTTAGACCCCGAGAATTTTGGAACGAGCAAGCCACGCCTATGGGAAAAAATATCTTTGCGTAAGTTCGATGCAAAAGATGAGTACGAGGTTACTGGCTTACCAGCCGATGGAAAAATTAAAGGCTTTAGCTGGTCGCCCAACGGAAACAAGCTGGCCATTACGCTCTACTTCCCAAAAAACGTTGAGATTTGGGTAGCCGATGTGGCCAATGGTGTGGCCAAAAAGTGGGCTACCAATGTGCATGAGGTGCTTGGTCGCGGAACGGTTGAGTGGGCTCCCAATAGCGAGTATTTTATCTACTCGTCGCGAGTTCTCGATCGCGAAGGTCTCACTTTTGCCGATGCTCTTCCCCAAGGACCTTCGGTTCAGGTTTCCTCAGGCAAAAAAACAACCGTTCGCACCTATCAGGATTTGCTGCAAAACCCGCTCGATGAGAAAAAGTTTGAGTACTACGCCACCAGCGTGCTAAAAAAAGCAACTGAAGGCAATGAACCCGAAACAATAGGAAACCCCGGGCTTATCACAGGCTACTCCATATCGCCCAATGGCGAGTATATTCTGGTTGAACAAATAATTCGCCCTTTCTCATACATTGTACCGTACTACCGTTTCCCTCAACTTATTGAAATTTGGAACACCAACGGCAAACTCATAAAAAAACTGGCCGAGATTCCCTTAACCGAAAATATTCCCCAAGGATTTAGTGCAGTACGCAAAGGCCCTCGCAGTCATCAGTGGCGCAACGATAAACCCGCCACCATGGTATGGGTAGAGGCAAAAGACGATGGTGACCCCAAAAAGATTGCAGAGATTCGTGACCTCCTCTACACGCTTGATGCACCTTTCAACACCAGCGCAACACCATTCTTATCGCTTAACTTCAGATATGGCGGAATTACCTGGGGCTGGGACGATATGGCAGTTGTTTATGAGTGCTGGTGGGAAACTCGCCGTATGGTGGTTAGCTTTTTTAACCCAGCCAATGAGAAAGAGCCCAAGCGCATTGTTTGGGATCGATCGTACCAAGATGCTTACGGAGACCCCGGCAGCCTTATCACCGAAGTTAATCCAAATGGTTACCGCACGCTAAAAACCGATAAGCACAAAACCAAGCTATACCTATCGGGGCAGGGTGCATCACCCGAGGGGGATATGCCATTTCTCGACGAGCTCGATATAGAGTCGTTACAAACAAAAAGGCTTTGGCAATGTAAAGCACCTTACTACGAGCGTTTTGTTGCCCTGCTCGACGACCCCATTCGCAATATCCTAACTCAACGCGAATCGGAAACTGAGCAGCCAAACTACTACGTTAGAGATTTAAAGCGGAAGCGCATTGAGCCATTCACCAGCTACCCTCATCCATATCCACAGCTAAAGGATGTGCAAAAAGAGATGGTACGCTATAAGCGCGAAGATGGGATTGACCTTTCGGCCACTCTTTACCTACCCGCTGGTTACAAAAAAGGCTCGAAGAAACTACCCGTGCTTATGTGGGCCTACCCCAGAGAGTATGTAGATCCTTCGCTTGCGGCTCAGGTAACTGGCTCTCCCTACCGTTTCATTCGCCCATCACGGCTTTCGCCAATACTATGGGTTGCCCGCGGATATGCCGTTCTGGATCAGGTGGGAATGCCCATTGTGGCGCAAGATACGCTACTACCCAACGATACGTTTGTTGAGCAGCTAATATCCAACGCCAAGGCAGCCATTGACTATTTAGTGGAAGATGGAGTAGCCGACGAAAAACGCATTGCCATTGGAGGGCACTCATACGGCGCCTTCATGACAGCTAATCTGCTTGCGCACAGCAACCTGTTTGCGGCAGGTATTGCCCGCAGCGGAGCTTACAACCGCACCCTAACGCCATTCGGTTTTCAGGGCGAGGAGCGCACCTACTGGGAGGCACCCCATATTTACAATAAGATGTCGCCATTTATGCACGCCGATAAGATTAAAACCCCAATACTTCTTATTCATGGAGTTGACGACAATAACAGCGGAACGTTCCCAATTCAAAGCGAAAGGTTTTACCAGGCCATAAATGGTCATGGCGGCCCAACCCGACTGGTAATGCTGCCCTTTGAGAGCCATGGTTACAGAGCCCGGCAATCGATAATGCACCAGGCTTGGGAAATTGACGGCTGGTTGGAGCAATACTTAAAGTAGACGTGTTTTACAAAGGGCTGACTAAATGGTCAGCCCCTTTGTATTTACACGTTAGTTTTTTGTAAAACTACCCTCTCTCTATCCTTTGAAGCAATTGAGTTTATAAATGCATGGAATTCATTGAATTCCTCAATGGGGTAATCGCCCTTTTTGAGTGTAAAGTTTCTGATGAAAATTAGTTTGTTTTCCTCCGAAATCAAATGGAATTTATAACTGCCATATTTAGTTTCCTTCTCAACACTACTG
>DDWD01000012.1:240-36887 GCA_002345825.1 Bacteroidales bacterium UBA2295 | reverse complement strand
TCGCCACTGGTTAGCTCACTGCTAACCACATTGTCGAACACTCTAACCTCATTTACGTAAAGGGGAGACTTTGTTTGTGTAGTTTTAACGCTATCGGGATGGAAAAACATGATTCCCTGCTTGCTCCCAAAGAGCATATAGTTGTTTTGCGTGCGCGCACCACACTTAAATGTAAAGTCGCTATTGTACTGCCCCTGTTTAATGCTATAATTATTTAATAAACACTCCTCAGTATCCAGTTGAGAGATGCTCTCCTTAGTACTCAACCAAACATTTCCATTTATGTCGGTTAATGCGGTGCATAAAAAGTCGGTTGACAACCCGTTGGCTTTACCAAAATGACTATACTCCCCTGTTTGCTTGTTATATATGTAATAGCCATTGGTTGTGGTGGCTGCAATAAGCTTATTCTCATCTATATCGGTTATGCTCCAAAAAGAGTTGTTCGAGTAGTTATCCTCACTAATAGGTGGTATGGCAGCCTCAAGTATGGGGTTGGCAAAATTGTCTCGAGGATTTAGGCGGAACAATCCCTCGCCTCCTACCCAAATTTCTCCTGTACGGTCGACAAAAATTGAGTAAACAATATCGGGCGTATTGGTTGTTCTAAAATTCATATCCCTTGCAAACTTATCGTTTCTTATATTAAGTTTGAATAGTGTTGGTTTCTCGAGCGATCCTACAATAATACCTCCAGGAATCTCAATGGCCGAAAAATACTGCCTGTTATTGGATATATTATACTGATCGGTAAATCTTTGCTCAATGGTATTGTAATGATATACAGCCTGATTTGTTACGAATATCATATTTCCGTTATTCAGCTCAAGGATGTGGTTGGTTGCATACACCTCGCCCTTTGGTTTAGGAAACGGTATGGTTTCGACTTTTCTACTGCGATTGGCTAAAAAATCATCGATGTTCGAGATCTTATATGCTGGCCCTTGCCTAACACCCATCCAAAGGTTATTCTTTGAATCGATGGTAAGCGATCTGATATACTCGTTAGGCAATCCGCTTTTTGAGTCGAGAATTTGGAAAGATGATTTTGGTAAAACCTTTACAACCCCACCTGTGGTTCCTATCCAAAATGTGCCATTTTCTTCCCTTATAAAACTTAGGTAATCTAGGGTGGTATCGTCCGACTCCGACTGAAACACTAGCGTTTCTAACTGGGTAAAACTTGTATCGAAAACAGAAATACGATTTTGATGAACCAGGTATAAATAATTATCATCATAAAAAATTTTTCCTCCTGCTCCTACCCTTGGCTGCAGTATTACTTCTTCGTTTCGATCTTTATCAAAACTAACAAAATGGTGTTGGTTGTCGGCCGTGTTTATAATGCCAACCACAATACCCATAAATACATCAAGCTCACGATACTTTTCATCAGCAAAAACAATAGAAACCCTGTTGTTTGTTATGCTGTAGTGGTATAGGGTGTGGAGAACAGAAAAGGTTAGACTTTCTCCTGGGATAATGGTGTGAATTTTCGACTCGGTTACCCTTGAGGTAAGCTGCAGATTTAGATGCTGAAATTTGCCTGTGTTTAGGTTAAACCTGTTGAGCCCATTGCTTGCAATAATCCAGTAAATACTATCGTTCTCCTGTGTAATTGAGGTGATATTGGGGCTGCTGATAGAAGAAGGATCACGCGGATCATGAAGATAATTCTGCCAAGTGCTGGTTTCGCGTTGTAGTATGGATAATCCATTTGCCCCGACCAAAATATTTCCGTGACTATCCTCAAAAACGGCTTTTACCACATCTCCCGAAATGCTGTTGGCATCGGACTGGTGCTTGTAAACGGTGAATTTATTACCATCGTACTTGGTGAGTCCGTAAATTGTACCAATCCAAAGGTATCCCTTGGTATCCTTTATTATACATCTTACCTCGTTATTGGGCAATCCATTTATCTCGCTATACACATCAGACCCTACGTACTGTATCTGTGCATTTATGCTGTATGAAAACAACAGGATTGAAAACGACACTAAAATTCTAACTATACCTTTTTGCTTCACTTTTTACTTATTAATTGGTGAAATTCAGCACTTCCACATTTGTGTAAAAAGTGCAAAAAGCTCGTTGGTGAGCTCAAAATACACTTTCGTAACATAGTGTTTGACTTGTACGCTTATAGAAACTATCTTACATTCAGATTGATAGTTGAAATTAATCATAAATAATTACACTAACAAAGCATAACAGCTAAAATATTTGCATGGCTTTTGATTAATAGTATGAAAACGATAACCCCTTAAAAATATACAGCTATGAAAAAATTTGCTTACATAATCACCCTCGCTATTCTCTGGTTAGGAAATAGCATGGTCGCGGCACAAGATTGGCCTAAGGAATACCTTGGACTACCCGGTGATAACCTTAACTTATATGCCGTGATGGACATCTTCCAAAATTCTGAAACGCTTGAAGCGTTTGAGAAAAAACTTAACGATCCCGAAAAAATTGTTAATAATCTGGATCTTAACCGGGATAATTATGTTGATTACATCCTAGTTCAGGACTATGCAGAAGAAGACTTACACAATATTGTTTTGCGTGTAGCCCTGAGCGAAAACGAATATCAGGATGTGGCCGTTTTTGTAGTTGAAAAATTTCCCAACGGCTCAGTGCAAATACAGCTAATTGGTGATGAGGCTCTGTACGGTCAAAACTATATTGTTGAGCCAGTTTACGCCGAAACACCGAATCCGGGCTACCAAGGTAACAGCACATACTATGCAGAATCGAGTTACGATGGACCCGTGGTTACAACAACTTTTTATGAGATTTCGCAGTGGCCAGTAGTGGTTTACGTTTACAGTCCATACTACCGCCCGTGGCGCTCATCCTGGAGATGGGGATACTATCCCTCCTACTGGAATCCTTGGCACCCACACTTTTGGCACTACTACTATGGATACCATAATCAATGGAATCACCACTACCACGCTCACTATAGGCATTGGAGACATCACCGGTGTAATAGATATAATACTTATTACTACTCGCGTGTAAGGCGTTCGTCCTCAACAGTTGTGGTTAATACCAATAATGGTAGATATAACGATACGTATTCACGTCCTGAAACCCGTTCGGCAGGCGAAAAAATTGCCAGTCAAAGAATATCGGAACGTAAAAGATCTGCAACTGGAACTGCTTCGGTTAACAACTCCAGAAAACAAGATTCAAGAAAATCGGAGAATGTAACCCGAATCAATGGCAGTAAAAGCGGAAGCGCATCGGCTAATACTTCGCTTATGCGCATTGACAACAACCGAATAAGTAACACTGACAAATCTTCACGGGTTAATGATACACGGAAGTCACAAAGCACAAACGTATCTAACAGTATCCGCACTGGCAAAACTATCTCACGTCGAGAGACAAACAGTAAGAACGTTACAAATAATTCGCGCCAAACACATAGTAATACCTCGGCAAGGCCCACTACTAAAAGATCAACTAGTTCTGTGGGAAATGTTTCAAGATCATCAACAAGTAGAAGTAGTGGCTCCTCAACAGGATCGTCTAAATCTGTTAGCAGAAGCAATCGGTCAAGCTCATCGTCTTCGTCTGTTCAAAAATCGAAACCAAGCCAAAGCAATCGATCATCAGCAAAAACGAGCACTTCGAGCAGAAGTAGTAGCAAGAATTCGGCAACAAAAAGCACATCGAGCAGCAACTCGAAAAAAAATACTAATAAAAGAACTAAGAGCAGATAGTTAGTAAACAAAGGGTCGCGCAAACCTAAACTCAATAACCTAGCCCAACAAATTTAAACTTTGAAAAATGAAAAAGGGAAATCGTTGGTTGATACTTCAAACAACATTGATAGTGATTCTTTTCTGTTTTTCTTTATTGGGTTGTAAGGTGACAAATAAGATTTATGAAGAAAATGACATTGTTTATTCTACCAAAAGGAAAGAGTTGAAATTAGCTTATCGTCGGCAAAACAAGAGAACTCCTATTACATACGCTAAACAATCTATTGTAAAAGAAATATCAGAAAAAGGAACTGTTTATAAGGTATTTGATGCATTAGTATTAAATAGTTTAAGCTATCAGGTGGAGGATAAAGTTTTCATAATCATTGACAACGAGTTCTTCGCTATGGAGATAGACAAAAAGGAATATGAACACACAAGAGAAATAGTAGAACAAAAGGAAGATATAGCCACATCTGATTCAACAAGCGTTTCTGTTGTGACTGGCTATTCAGAGAATAACAGGAAGATTACCAGATTTAGCTATAAATTACCTGATAGAGTGATAGAAAAAATAAAGAATACTAACCGTGTTTTATTTCGTTATTACTCTGGGCCAGATATGATGACCATAACCCTTGATGGTAGAAAACTCAAAAAGTTAAAACAGCTTACTGAAAGGATATAAAAAGTATTGCTTGCTAAGAAGGGGATAAAATTTAAGCTGCTTTAAGGGTTGCAAGCTACAAGGCTGCAAATAATACTCTAAAAATGGTTACAGGCTCCTTCGCTTTTTAATCCCGCATCCTTTATCAAACCATTTTAAATGGCGGAAGAACTCCTCTACATAACGAGGAGTTCTTCCGTTTTCAATGCCATAATATATATTCGTTTGATAATTATTAGGAATGGGGAGCAATACCTAGCTCTCCCTATAATTAACATAATTATAAAGAGTGCAGGATAAAAAACAATTTTGAGAAAAGGGTTTTACGCTAAAACGGCCTAAACCCAATAATCTCTCTAACCTCCTTAATTGTTTGGGTTGCGCTTTCGCGAGCCTTTTCGGCTCCCATTTTTGCCACCTTGCGAAGGTAGTTGGTGTCGGCGAGGATTGACTCTATTCGTGTGTAAAATGGCTCAGTGAATGCTACAATATCTTCGGCTAGCTGTTTTTTCATATCGCCATAGCGAATTTCGCAGCTGTTGTACTTGTCGATAAAATACTGCTGCGTATCGAGCGATGAGACTACGCTCATGAGCGTAAACAGATTCTGAATGGGTTCGGGCTTTGGCTGATTTGGCTCGGTGGGACCACTATCGGTTACTGCTTTCATCACCTTTTTGCGAATGGTTTTAGGATCGTCGGATAGGTAAATGGCATTCCCCTCAGATTTTCCCATCTTTCCACTTCCATCAAGACCAGGAATTTTTACTAGCTGCTCGCCAAAGTTATAGGCAACAGGCTCGGGAAAATACTCCACGTTATATAACCTGTTGAAACGGTTTGCAAAAGTGCGTGTCATCTCAAGATGTTGCTCCTGATCCTTACCCACGGGTACTTTATGCGCCTTGTGGATAATGATATCGGCAGCCATAAGCGTTGGATATGTTAAAAGTCCGGCATTCACGTTGTTGGCCTGCTTGCGGATTTTATCCTTAAACGATGTGCAACGCTCCAGTTCACCCAGATAGGCGTTCATATTCAGAAGCAGGTACAATTCTGGTATCTCGGGAATATCGCTTTGCACATAAAGCGTTGCCACCTCAGGATCGAGGCCACAGGCCAGATACTCGGCCAACACCTGCTTTACCGACCCATGAAGATTTTCTGGTGTAGGATGTGTTGTAAGTGAATGGTAGTCGGCAATAAAGAAGTAGCACTTGTTCTCGTGCTGCATCTTTACAAAGTTTTTTAGGGCACCAAAGTAGTTGCCCAAATGGAGTTTCCCGGTCGATCTGATTCCGCTTACAACAATATCCATAGCATAGTTAGTTAAAAAGTTGTGCAAAGATAGCAAAGATTTAGAATGAGAAAATTTTGCTTAGTTTCGTGTGCTAACCCTTATTTCCGAAACGAATTTGTTTGGCAAGCTCGGAGGCGAACACAAAATCGTTAAGCTCCTTATTGTCGGAGTGCAAAATTTCCTCTTTCGATCCTTCCCACCATTTTTCTCCTTGATAAATGAAGATGATATTATCGCCAATGCCCATCACCGAATTCATATCGTGCGTGTTTACAATGGTGGTTATACCGTATTCCTCGGTTATCTCCTTAATCAGGTTATCGATAAGGATTGATGTTTTGGGATCGAGGCCCGAGTTGGGCTCATCGCAGAAAAGGTACTTTGGATTAAGGGCAATGGCTCGGGCAATGGCTACGCGCTTTTTCATACCGCCACTAAGTTCCGATGGGAAAAGGTTGTTGGTACCATCCATATTTACCCTGTGCAAACAAAAGTTGGCTCGTTCGCGCTTCTCATCGGTGGTCATATTGGTGAACATATCGAGAGGATACATCACATTCTCTTCAACAGTAGCAGAATCGAACAAAGCTGCTCCTTGAAAAAGCATGCCAACCTGCTGTCGTAATGCTTTCTTTTCCTTGAAATTCAACCTATTGAAAAAAACATCTCCGTAGTATATCTCTCCTTCGTCAACATCATGGAGCCCCACTATGGATTTCATGAGAACCGTTTTGCCCGAACCGCTCTGACCGATTATCAGATTAGTTTTTCCGCTTTCGAACTTAGCGGAAATATTCTTTAGCACCACCCTGTCGGGAAACGATTTTGATATGTTTTGTACCCTAATCACGAAAGCAGAAGTTGGGTTAAAATAAGATTAAATAAAAGGATAACTACACTGCTGTTCACTACCGCTTTTGTGCTCGATCGGCCCACCTCAAGCGAACCTCCGCTAACATAATATCCATAAAAGGCAGAAACGCTGGTAATTATAAAAGCAAAAACAATGGTTTTAATAACTCCATAGAGTATATAGTATGGAATAAAGGCATACAGAATTCCCTCGATATACTGCTGTGTAGTGATAACCCCTGTGAGACTACCCACGGCCCATCCACCAATAATTCCTACTCCATTACTCATAATGCAAAGCAAGGGATTGAAAAGCATAGCCGCAACAATTTTGGGCAGTACCAAATGGCTGGCAGAGTTAATTCCCATTATCTCAAGGGCATCAATTTGTTCGCTAATCCTCATGGTACCAATTTCTGAGGCAATGTTACTGCCAACCTTTCCCGCCAGAATAAGAGCCACAATGGTTGATGAAAATTCGAGCAAAATGCTATCGCGTGCTGCCACACCTATAAGGTAGGTGGGCAACAATGGATTTTCCGTGTTGTATGCCGTTTGAATAGTAATTACCGCACCCATAAATGCCGAGATGATGGCAATAATACCAATGGAGTTAATGCCCAGTTTTTCTATCTCCTTAACCGTATCGCGGTAGAATATCCACCATTTCTCAGGTTTGGTAATCACCTTACCCAAGAATAGGATGTACTGTCCAATGGTGTGGAAAATCTGCATACATTAAATTTTTACAAATGTAATGAATTATGAACAATTCTGTTTACTCAGATTTTGTTGCAATGTTATGAAAAAGGTGGTTTGGATGAAGGTTAGCTGCCTGTTGAGATGCTGTTAGCTATTTTGTTGTTTAAATGTCAAATGTAATTTTGGTTTTGTGAAAGCCTCTCTCTGATATAAATATTTTGGAATTATGAAATAGGTTATCTATAAAAATCTTTACCACTTTTGAACCGTTTTTCAACCATTCGCCCTCCTGTTGAAAACCCACTTTTTATTATCAACAAAAGCTTACTAACACTTGTTAATAAAGAACCGAAAAGTCTGACTTTCACCACAGCCTTATGTTAATCTTGTGTGAAAAATTTGTTATCACACATTTAATAACGAATTTTGCAAGCATTATCCTAATAACTTTTGAACGCTATCAACAGGATATCATCATCATTGGTTTTTAAAATTTATTAAAGAAAAAAAGATTATAATAATATGTCTGTTAATAATTCCTTCGAATCTCTTGAAAAAGGATTTATCGATGCTCCCATTGATAAAAATATTGACATTATTCAGGAGATAAATCGATTAAAGAAAGAGAAAAACGCCGTTATATTGGCTCACTTTTACCAAAACGATGAGGTGCAAGATATTGCCGATTATATTGGCGATAGTTTAGGGTTATCGCAAAAAGCAGCAGAAACTTCTGCAGATATTATTCTTTTTGCTGGAGTTCACTTCATGGCCGAAACGGCAAAAATGTTATCGCCCAAAAAAAAGGTATTAATTCCAGACTTAAATGCAGGTTGTAGTTTGGCCGATTCATGCCCCCCTGAGGAGTTTAAGCAGTTTATCAAGGAACATCCAAATCATACTGTTATAACCTACGTTAACACAACCGCTGAAATTAAAGCGCTATCGGATGTTTGCTGTACATCTAGTAATGCGGTTCAAATAGTAGAAAGTTTTCCCAAAGGTACCCCATTAATTTTTGCCCCCGATAGAAATTTGGGCAATTATATTAAACGAATTACTAACAGAGACGAAATGGTGGTGTGGAATGGTGCATGCCATGTTCACGAAGAGTTTTCGCTCGAACGAATATTGGAACTAAAAAAGGAGAATCCTGATGCCAAGATTATTTCACATCCTGAGTGTCAGAAACCAATACTTTTAGTTTCCGATTACATTGGTTCAACTTCGTCCTTACTTAGCTTTGTGCAAAAAGATGATTGCAATAAATTTATTGTTGCCACGGAGTGGGGTATTTTGCACCAAATGCAAAAGGCTTGTCCTAGTAAAGTTTTTATCGCTGCGCCCCCAAAGGATAGCTCCTGTGGCTGCAATGAGTGTTCCTTTATGCGCTTAATTTCGCTTAAAAAGATTTATAATGTCCTTAAGTTTGAACAACCTGAAGTAATTCTGGACGAAAATCTAAGGAAGCAGGCGGTAAAGCCTATTGAAAGAATGCTTGATATATCGAAAAAAATGGGCTTAATTTAGATTCACTATCTTACAACAGTATGAGCGAAAAAGATTTCATTCATGGTATAAATGTTTCTGAGTCTGATAAGGAAGTAGAGAAGAAGGTACGTCCTATTGAATTTGGTGATTTTAGTGGACAGGAAAAAATTGTTCAAAATCTTAAAATATTTGTGCAAGCTGCCAAGATGAGGGGCGAAGCATTGGATCATGTCCTGCTGCACGGCCCCCCTGGTTTAGGGAAAACTACACTTGCCAATATTATTGCACAGGAGTTAGGAGTAAGTTTAAAGGTCACAAGTGGACCTGTTCTAGATAAGCCCGCCGATTTGGCAGGATTGCTTACCAATTTAGAAAAGGGCGATGTTCTTTTTATTGATGAAATACATAGACTTAGCCCTATTGTAGAGGAATATTTATATTCCGCAATGGAAGATTATTGTATAGATATACTTATAGATAAAGGGCCAAGTGCTCGAAGTATTCAAATTGTGCTGGATCCGTTCACACTAATTGGAGCCACTACCCGCAGTGGTTTGCTTACAAGCCCCCTACGCGCGCGTTTTGGTATAAAAGCACTTCTGGAATACTACGATTCGGAAACAATAAAAAAGATAATTATTCGCTCGTCAAATATTCTTAAAATCGAAATAACAGAAGAAGCAGCAATCGAAATATCGCTGCGTAGCAGAGGAACCCCTCGAATTGCAAACGCACTTTTACGAAGAGTAAGAGATTTTGCTCAAGTAAAGGGTGATGGTATTATCGATATAAAAATTGCCAAAATTGCTTTAGATGCTTTAAGTATCGATAAGCGAGGATTAGATGAGATGGATAATAGAATACTAACAACTATAATTCATAAATTCAACGGTGGCCCAGTAGGTATAAATACTATAGCAACTGCAGTGGGTGAGGATGCTGGAACAATTGAAGAAGTATATGAACCCTTTTTGATAAAAGAAGGGTTTATTAACAGAACCCCTCGAGGACGAGAGATTACTCAGCTAGCTTTAAAACATCTTGGAATTAACGATTTTGGAAAGCAAGGATTGCTTTTTTAGAAAAAAGATTTAGCTAATTTTTTTAGGTAAGCCTTATCGGAAAGAGTTATTTTTTTTCCCTCCATTGTAATTATTTTATCTGTCTTAAACTCTGAGAGTAATCGAATTACCGACTCTGTAGCCGTTCCAACTATATTGGCTAATTCCTCACGAGTTAGGGCAATGTTCAAATGACCTTCTTCTGTTACACCAAAAGTTTCGTCAAGCATAAGCAAGGCTTCGGCTAAACGTTCGCGAACAGTTTTTTGAGCAATATCTTTTATAAAACTATTGGCTTGGTTTAATTCTCGGCAAGTTAGCTGTAATAGAGAAAGAGCAAATTCCCCATTTGTTTTTACTAAATGGATAATAACGTTAGCGGGTATATGACAAATTTCGGCATCTTGAATAACTTCGGCCGTTGTGCAAGCAGGTTCATTACTCAGTACCGACCGGTAACCCGTTATGTCGCCATTACGACCAAAGGCAACAATTTGTTCTTTACCGTCGGAACCAGTTTTATAAATTTTTAATACCCCTTTATTTAAGCAAAATACACCTTGAATCCTACTTCCCTCTTTGTATAGGATATCGCCCTTTTTGTAATGCTTACAAAATTTCTGATTTTCGAGAAATATTGTTTCTTCCTGGTTCAGCGTTTTAAATAGTGAATTTGATGATGCTGAACATCCCTTGCAATTGTGTTTATCTTCCATGGTTTCCAGACCCTTAATTCCGCAATATAAACAATGTAATGCTTATTTGGTTGTAATGACAAATTTATAGCATATTAAAGCACACACCTAAATTGATTTAAGAATCGTAAGTCATTCTCGAAATACATACGTAAATCTTTTACCTGATATTTTAGCATGGCAATCCTTTCAATTCCCATCCCAAATGCGTAACCACTATACTTTTTTGAGTCTATATTACAATTTTCAAGAACGTTTGGGTCTACCATTCCGCAGCCTAAAATTTCTAGCCAACCTGTGTACTTACACACTCCACATCCTTTTCCTCCACATAAATTGCAGCTTACATCCATTTCGGCTGATGGCTCTGTGAAAGGAAAGTAGGAGGGGCGGAGACGGATTTTTACATCTTTACCAAAAAGTTCCTGGGCAAAGAAAAGTAAGGTCTGCTTTAAATCGGCAAACGAAACATTCTCATCAACATATAATCCTTCAACCTGATGGAAAATACAATGTGCTCGTGCCGAAATTGCTTCGTTTCGGAAAACCCTTCCAGGACAAATAACCCTGATAGGAGGTTTTTCTTTCTCCATAACCCTTATTTGAACGGACGAAGTGTGGGTACGAAGTAAAATTTCGGGTTTGCTTTTTATAAAAAATGTATCCTGCATATCTCTAGCAGGATGTTCTTCTGGAAAATTAAGGGAGCTGAAAACATGCCAATCGTCCTCTATTTCGGGACCCTCTGCAACGCTAAAACCCAATGTTTTAAATATATCAAAAAGTTCCTCTTTTACTAATGAAATTGGATGGCGACTACCCATTTTAGTTGGATAGCCAGGTAGCGACAGATCATAGTCGTAAGAACTACCACTGCTCGATTCCAATGTGTCCTTAAGTGTGGCAATTCTATTTATAGCTAAATTTTTAAGATCATTTATTAGCTTGCCAGTTTCCTTTTTCTCCTCGTTGGGTATTGTTTTAAAATCGACAAAAAGATCTGTTATCTTCCCCTTTTTCCCCAGCATTAATACCCTAAAATCTTCAAGTTCTTTTAGCGATTTTATGGTAGTTTCTTCAACCTCTTTTCTTATTGTTTCAATCTTACTCTTCATTGTATCTATTTTTTTAAAACCTTAATCTTCATTTTTACCGGTTCAATGGGATTGTCGGCAGTTCCTGTTTTTACAGCAGCAATTTTATCTACAACCTCTAAACCTTCAATTACCTCTCCAAATACGGTATAGTCTCCATCCAGGTGTGGTGTACCACCCAGCGTTGTATAGGTATTAGTTTGTTCTTCAGAATACTCATATTTTACCATACTCTTCAAAACACTATTTATGGTATCTTGCATTTCGGTATACAACTTTGTAAAATCAGGATTTTTCCCTTCATCCATAAGTTTATCAGCTCGCTCCATCAGCAGTTTATTAATTGTAGATGTTTCTTTCATCTTGTTTTTTTGTTGTAACTGCTGTTGGAGTTCCTCAGGTGTAAATGTTTTTCCCTGTACAATGTAGAATTGAGAACCAGAGGATTTTTTTTCTGGATTTTCTGCATCGCCCATTCGTGCTGCTGCCAAAGCTCCCTTTTTATGATACAGTTCAGGAACAAACTCGGCATCGATTGTGTATCCAGCATCATCAATAGAATCAACTGCATTTTCTTTGGTTGATGGATCGCCACCCTGAATCATAAAGTTTTCGATAACCCTATGGAAAATTACTCCATCAAAAAATCCTTCTTCTGCTAATTTTATAAAGTTATCGCGGTGTTTGGGAGTTTCGTTATATAATTTTAGTTTTATATCGCCCATATCCGTTTCAATAAGAACAATAGGCTCATCACCCTTTAAATAGGATGGTTTACAACCCGAGAAAGTAGAAGCAAATGCTAACAAAGCAGCTGCTAGAGTAATTATTGATTTATAACGTTTCATAGCTATGTTGTTTTTATTTGTAGATAAATTAAGAATTTTTTAGCTTAACAATTTTATTAGCAAATCGTATTTAAATTAATGTGTATTTACTTTGAGTCTTAAAATGCTTTGCCTGTTTTTTTTTTACAGCAAAAATAGGAAAAGGATTTTCTTTAGCGTATCTATATTGTATATTTTTGTCCAAATCGTTCGAAATGAAATTTCTTACAACTTTGCTGGCTTTATTCATTTTTAATTTTTCGTTTGCCCAAAAGGTAGGATTAGTTCTAAGTGGAGGAGGGGCAAAAGGGTTAGCCCACGTGGGTGTAATACAAGCCCTTGAGGAGAATGGAATACCTATCGACTACATTACAGGGACAAGTATAGGCGCTATAGTTGGTGGTTTATATTCTATCGGATATACGCCAGAACAGATGATTCAAGAATTCGAATCGGAAGAATTCTACTTGTGGAGCCGCGGAATAATTCCCGAAAAGTACAAGTATAACTATAAAAAAGAAACACCAAACGCTTCAATGTTTACCCTTTCGTTTACAACCAAGGAGAATAACATTAAGCCCTTACTCCCTTCATATTTTATACCTACCCATCAAATGGATATTGCTTTTATGTCGATTTATGGCCCAGGAATAGCAAAAGCAAATTACAATTTTGATAGTTTGATGGTACCCTTTAGAGCCATTGGTAGCGATATTTATAACAAGAAAGCTCGCGTTTTTCGTGAAGGCAGTTTAAGTAATGCTGTTCGTGTTTCAATGACTTTCCCATTTTATTTCAGGCCAGTTGTTATCGATACTGTACCTCTGTTTGATGGTGGCATTTACAACAATTTTCCGTGGGATGTAATGCTAAATGATTTTAATCCTGATGTCATAATAGGAAGCAAAGTTTCTGAAAATTCCCCTCGTCCAGGCGAGATGGATGCCTTTCTTCAGTTGGAGCATATGATCATGAATATTACCGATTTTGATATCCCCGATACCTTGGGATTGGTTATTGATTCTGATATTGAAGAAATATCATTGTTGGATTTTAGCCGATCGAGAGAAATTGCACAATTTGGCTACAATGCTACTATGGAACTTATGGATAGCATTAAGAAAATGATATATCGAAGGGTTGAATTAGCAACGGTATACGAAAAACGAAATCAGTTCCTAAAGCAGCAACCCGATCTTGTTTTCGATAACATCTCGATAAAAGGACTTTCAGAGTCGCAGCTCGAGTATGTTATTCGCTCAATTCGTCGAGAGTCCTCGCCAACTAGTTTGGAACAAATGAAGGACGAGTATTTTAAACTGGTATCGGACAGATACATCGATAGAATGTTTCCTACTCCAAAGTACAACACAGAGACACAGCTTTTTGATGTTGATTTGAATGTTTCATTAAAACCCAAATTCGATTTGAATGTTGGTGGTAATATTTCGTCGAGCAATATGAACCAGGGTTACCTTGGTGTTGATTACAAATTGTTTCGCCGAAGCCCGACGTTTGTTAGTCTAAACTCGTATTTTGGAAGGTTGTATAGTAGTGCCCAACTTCAGGTCCGGCAAGATTACCCAACATTAATTCCATTCTATTTACAACTTTCCGGAATACTAAATCGATTCGATTACTATGCATCTACAACTGATCCATTTTTTGAAGATGTAAAACCCCCTTACTTAATAAGAAAGGAGAGGTTTTCAAATTTCGAATTTGGTTTTCCTACTTCTCCCAATGGATCTTTAAACGTTTCAGTTAGCGCTGGCGAGAATGATTACGAATATTACCAAGTCGATAATTTTAAACTGAATGATTATCCCGATCATACCTATTTAGTATTTACCAACGTTGGTTTAAATTATGACTTAAGTACGTTTACCCAAAAATTATTTCCTACCAAAGGACAAAGATTTACATTTAAGTTAGGCTATGTAACTGCTCGCGAAGCCCACATTCCTGGCAGTACAAGTCCAACAACAGGATATGATTACCTTTACCATGAATGGTATTCGATGCGTTTTAAAGCGCATAAGTATTACGAGATAATACCCGAAAGGATCTCTCTTGGAGTGTATTTAGATTTAACGTATACTAATCGGCCTTTTTTTGTCAATTACTCATCTACTATTTTAAGCGCACCAGGATTTAACCCCACACCACATAGCAATACACAATTTATTCAGTACTTTCATGCAGATAAATATTTAGCATTAGGGATTATTCCAATTTTTCACATTTCCAACGATATATCATTACGAACGGAGTTTTATTTATATCAACCCCATAGAATGATTTTGAGGAATACTGACGATTTTACACCATACTATGGAGAACCTCTTAAAGAGAGATTTTTTTTGGGTTCTACCAGTTTAGTTTATCACACACCAATAGGACCGCTAAGTGCATCTTTAAATTATTATCCTAAGGAAGTAAAGCAGTTATATTTTACAATAAACTTCGGTTACATTTTATTTAACCGCTCTAGTCTGCAGTATTAGTATGAACTATATTAAACGGGTAGCTGGACATACAGCAATATATGGTTTAAGTAGCGTAGTTCCTCGCCTATTAAACTATCTTTTAGTTCCCCTACATACCCGAGTATTTTTGCAAGAGGATTACGGTATTGTTACCGAAATGTATGCTTATTTGGCGGTTCTTATTGTACTCCTTACCTACGGAATGGAAACAGGCTTTTTTAGGTTTTCTTCGCAAGATAAAGATACTAATGTAACCTATTCAACAGCCTTTTACTCGTTACTTTTCAGCAGTTCATTATTTATTTTACTGGCTAGTTTTTTCTCAAATGGAATTGTTGGATTAATCGGATATAGTAATCATCCTGAGTATGTTATATTGTTAGCATCTATTATTGGCCTCGATGCTTTCTCTACCATACCATTTGCAAAACTTCGTTTGCAGAATAAACCCTATACTTTTGCGCTTATAAAAATTTTAGGAGTTGTTTTAAATGTTGGTTTTAACTTTTTTTTCCTTCTTATTTGCCCAAAATACCAATTATTCGAAACTATCGGAATTTATAATCCCGACCTTGGCATAACATATATTTTTATAAGTAACCTAATAGGAACTGCTGTATCTACACTTGTAATATTTTTTATTCCTGGATTACTGCCTACTACCTTTAGCTTTAGCCGTTTAAAAGTTCTTTTTATATATTCATTTCCACTGTTAATAAGTGGTTTGGGAGGTTCATCAAACGAATTTTTTGATAGAATATTTCTAAAATATTTTTCTAATCCAGAGTTGAATCCGCTTTATGAACTAGGCGTATATGGGGCAAACGTTAAATTAGCTGTGCTAATGACTCTATTTATTCAAATGTATAGGTATGCAGTTGAACCTTTCATTTTTTCCAATATTGAAGATAAAGACTCACCCTTAAAATATGCAACGCTTACAAAGTATTTTTTGGCTTTTGCCCTTCTAATATTCATGGGCGTAGGCCTATTTACCGAAATTTTCCAGATACTGATAGGCCAAGGTTTTAGGGAAGGTATTGGTGTAGTACCAATTTTACTATTATCGAATTTGTTTTTAGGCTTATATTTTAATTTCAGCATTTGGTTTAAGGTAGCAAATAAAACGTGGTACGGGATTTATTATACGCTTACAGGTGCTATTATAACTATGACTTTGTATGTGTTTTTAATTCCAGTAATTGGATATTACGGAGCAGCAATCACCAAGTTAGTCTGTTATATTACAATGTCAATAATTTGTTATGTAGGTGGGCAAAAGCGCTATCCCGTTCCCTATGAAATTAATAAGTTTTTACTGCTTATTGTTACTGCTAGCATTCTATTCCTATTTGGATATTTTATAAATATAAACTCCTACGCTATATCTTTCATATTCCGTATTGGACTAATTTTATCCTTTATCTTTGTGTTTTTGAAAATAGAAAAAATTTCAATTCTCAAGTTAATAAAAAGCCTAAAACAATGAAAGTTAATATTGTAAACAAATCGAAACATAAACTACCGCAATACAGCACTATTTTAAGCGCGGGAATGGATTTACGCGCAAACATCGAGAGTACTATTACTCTTCAACCTTTCGAGAGAAAGTTAGTCCCTACTGGTCTTTTCATCGAGCTACCGCAAGGTTTCGAGGCCCAAATACGACCCCGAAGCGGCTTGGCACTTAAAAAAGGTTTAACTATTTTAAATGCACCCGGTACTATTGATGCAGATTATAGAGGCGAAATTGGTGTGATTTTAGTTAACCTTAGTAATTGTAAAACTGTTATTGAAGATGGAGAAAGGATTTGCCAAATGGTTATTGCCAAGCATGAAACAATAGTTTGGAGTTTAACCGATGAACTATCGGAAACAGATAGAGGATCAGGTGGATTCGGTCATACAGGAGTAAAGTAAGTATTATGAGAAATTTTCTGGTAATTGTAATCTCAACACTACTTTTAACAAGTTGCTTTAGCCAAAAATCTGTCCTAGATAAGAGGTTGTATAAAAGTGTAGGACCCTTTATACATTATTACGAAGGAATCCAAAACAGATTATACGGTGATTACGAGGCAGCCATAAATAATTTAACACTAGCTCAAACTCTTGATCCTGAAAACGATGCTATCTTTTATGAGTTGGCAATATCCTATAATATGGTAGGTGAAACTCAAAAGTCGATAAGCAATTTGGAAAAAGCAGTTGAACTAAGCCCCAATAATAAACACTATCGAAATCTTTTGGGAATATTATACATTAACCAAAAACAGTTTGATAAGGCCCTATCCAATCAACAGGATTTAGTGAGTATAGATTCAGTCAATATAAACTACAAATTTCAGCTAGCACTACTCCACAGCGAGCAAAAGAATTTCGACGAAGCTATAGCTTTGTTAAATACTTTAGAAGATCAGGTAGGTTATAATGTACGACTAGCAGAAACTCGATTAAGAATACTGATTGAACGAGCAGATTTCAACAAAGCGCTAGACGAAGTTAACAGTATAATTGCTTTGGATAATCAGAACCCTCTTTTTTTACTATATAAAAGTGAAATATATTTTAAAATGGGAGAGGATAGTGTTGCGTTTAAAGTAATTAATGATGCCATAGATCTTGACCCCGAAAACCCGCAACCACAAATTGAATTGTATCAACGTTTTCTAGAAATTGGTAATTATTCCAAAGCGCTACAAACACTAGAAAAACTACATCAAAACGAAAACATAAGCGCAGAGGAAAAGGTAAGATTATTCTATCCGCTACTTTTTGAACAGACGATTTATACCCTTCATTCCGAAACGGTTGATAGGATTATAGACTCACTTCTAATTAATCATCCAGATGAAATATTTGTTCACGAACTATCCTACGAACATTATATTAGACGTCGCAAATTCGATATGGCTCGACAGGAACTGCAAATATTAACTCTTTTAGATGAAGAAAATCCTGATAGATGGGAAAAGCTTATATCTTTTGATTATTCTATAGGGAAAAAAGAACTCGTTATATATAACTCCATAAAAGCAAGTAAACTATATCCAGCCCAATCTATATTTTACATTTTTCAAGCTTTAGTTCTTGACGAATTGCAAGATACAGAAAATGCAATATTCGTTTTAAATCAAGGGATTAGTAAAGTGAATAATTCGTCTGAGACAGCAGAAATGCTTGGTACATTAGGCGATATGTACTATAAAATTGGAAAGTATGACCAAGCTTTTGCAACATATGACGAAGCGCTTAGCAACGAACCAAACAATGCAAGGGTGTTAAATAACTACAGCTACTACTTATCGGTTCTAAATAAAAAGTTAGATAAAGCGCTAGAAATGAGCACTCAAGCAGTAGAGGTTGAACCAAATAACAGCACATATATTGATACCAAAGGTTGGGTTCTTTTTCAAATGGGAAGGTTTGATGAGGCTCTGGAAGTTCTACGCAATGCAATTGCCAAAAGCGGAAGTACCAGTGCAGTTATTAATGAGCACTACGGTGACGCGTTGTATAAAACTGGAAACAAAGAAAATGCTTATATTTATTGGAAGAAAGCAAAAGATATTGGAGGAGGAAGCGATAGGTTAGATGAAAAACTTAGAACTCGAAAGTATGTACCATAAATTTTTATTTTTAGGAGTAATTCTTTTCACACTATTCTTTAGCTGTACTCCTAAAAGTGCTTTAAAGCAAGAACATACTCATTCATCTAGCTTTAACGATACAGTTACTATTTTAACACAACACTTTGATAAAATTGTACTGCGAATGGATACTGATGGGTACTTAAGAACCCACAGAGCTAGTTTATCATCATCAAAAAACAACTTTATTTTTTTCACCGTTATTTCTAATCTCAAAAAAACACAGGCATCTATTGTATTCGATACATTAGGTTTAAAAATTATCGACACGCAATCAAATTCTGGCTACTATTTATCCTATGATCATTTATCAACTGTTTTTGGATTTCCCCTAAATATAAAAACAGTGCAAAATTTTATTTTTGGTTTTCCCAATTACAAGTATGCAGATTCTTTGCTGATACGTAAACTGATAGGAAAAAATAAAACAAATTTTTCAGCAGAAAATTCGATTCCATTTGTACAAACCGATTTCACTTCCAAAGGAAAACTCGCCTTTCTATCGATCAATAATAATGCAGATTATATCTTTAGATCGCGATACAACCATCATAAAAATTTACGGTTACCTTTTCCATTAACTACTAATATCAAATTAGTATATAATGAGCAACAAATGGAATTTGAAATAGAATTCGACAGAAAACATTTCTTCTATAATGGACCTGTCGATTTGACTTACGATACTCTTGCTCCGCTTAAAGAAATACCAATTGCTAATGAATAAATATTTTTTAACCATACTATTTATTCTTTTATCTTCGTTAAGCGTTTTATCTCAAACAATTAAGGAGTTAGAGGAGAGGCGTGCCCGCACTGAAAAGGAGTTAAACGAGTCAACGCAATTACTGCATAAAACAGAAAAGGAAAGAGAGCAATCATCTAATCACCTTAATATTTTAAAGCGACAGCTTACCCTACGTCGTAACTTGATATCCGATATTCAGAAACAGATTGAGCTGCTCGAAAAAGAGATTAGTAATAAATCAGTTCTTATTCAGGGATACGAGAGAGATTTAAAAAATTTAAAGGCTGAATACGCAAAACTTATAAAATTCGCACAGCGTAATAAATCCGAAATGGATATTTTAGTTTTTATCTTTTCGTCTGCAGATTTTAATCAAGCATATAGGCGGATGAGGTTCTATCAGCAATTTTTGAGATTTAGAGAGAAGCAAGCCAAAGAAATTATTAATACTCAAAAAACTATCAAAACCGAATTACAGCAAGTTTCCAAAAATCGCAATCAACTTGCCATAAACAGAGAAGAGAAGGAAACAGAGATAAACAACCTTGACTCGCAGGAGAAAAAGTATGCACAAACTTTACGACAATTACAACAGCGAGAACAGCAACTAAGAAAAGAAGTAGAAAAGCGCAAAAATGCTATGGCTGCACTCGATAAAGCCATCGAAGAGTTAATTGCCGAAGAGGCCAAAAAATCCAAAACACAGGTTAGAGATGCTAGATACTTAAGGATATCGGAGGGATTTGCAGGAAACAAGGGCCGCCTGCCTTGGCCAACAACCACAGGTGTTATTGTAAGCGAATTTGGTGAACACAATCACCCCGTTCTAAAGGGTGTTAAAATTAGAAACAATGGTGTTGACATTAGTACCAAGTTAAACGAAAAGGTTAATGCTATTTTCGAAGGGCAGGTTAAAAAGATAGTCTCAATACCTGGCCAGAATCTAGCAGTACTTATTCGACATGGAGATTTTTTTACAGTCTATTCTAATCTTGTTAAGATACAAGTTAAAGTTGGAGAGTTTGTAAAAGCTCAGCAGCCCATAGGAGAGGTTTACAGCGAAGAAGCACCGGGTAGCGCAGTTTTCAATCTCCAAATTTGGAAAGAAAATGTTATACTTGATCCTACTCAGTGGATTTTACCATAAAATATTTAATTTAGTAACCTATTTCGAAACTTTATCACGAAATCTAAGTATAAGCATCTTGAGATATAGACACTTAAATGAAAAAAGCCATAAGCATACAATCTAAGTTAGATAATATCACACACGTTGAGAAATTGGTGGATGAAATATCTGAGCAATGCAAATTATCCTCCGACGTGTATGGTAAGATACTAATTGCCACCATCGAAGCAGTTAATAATTCAATTGCCCACGGTAATAAGTATGATATCAATAAAACTGTAGACGTAGAGTTTCAAATAAACGATTCTAGCATCCATATTTATGTTAAAGACCAAGGGCCTGGCTTTAACTACCATAACATTCCCGATCCCACACGGCCCGAAAACATCGAGAACGTTTCTGGTCGAGGTGTATTTTTGATGAGAAATCTTGCAGACAGTATTGAGTTCGACGATAATGGTTCAAAGGTCGAACTAATATTCCATATTTAAACTACCGTGTCCATTTTATTCCATAATATTGATGTAGATTTTAATCTACCCAAAAAGCGTATAATTAAGAGTTGGATAAAATCTGTTGTCCTGGAATATAATTTTAACCTGGGAGATATAAATTATATTTTTTGTTCCGACGAGGAAATCCTACGTGTTAATATTCAATATCTAAACCATAATTACTACACCGACATAATCACCTTTCCCTACACCGAGGAGAAAACCATTTCTGCTGATTTATATATTAGCATTCCCACTGTAAAAGACAACTCAAATCATTATAATCAATCATTTGCACATGAGCTGAACAGAGTTATGGTTCATGGTGTTTTACATCTTGTAGGATTTAACGATTCTACCGATCAAGAAAAGAGAGAAATGCGGAAAGCAGAAAATCACTGGTTAGATGTTTTAACTGATTTAAATAGTAATGCTAAAAAAGTTTGATGTAATTGTTGTTGGTGGTGGGCATGCAGGCTGTGAGGCTTCAGCAGCAGCAGCTAAATTGGGAGTAAACGTACTTCTCATTTCTATGGATCTTTCCAAATTTGCCCAAATGAGTTGCAATCCTGCAATGGGAGGCGTTGGCAAAGGCCAAATCCTTAGAGAAATTGATGCACTTGGAGGATTATCAGCGCAAATTACCGATTCTTCGTCCATTCAATTTAGAATGCTAAATCGATCAAAAGGACCTGCAATGTGGAGTCCGCGATCGCAGTGCGACAGAATGGTATTTTCGCAGCGATGGCGCGATACATTGGAAGCCATTCCAAATCTCTATTTATGGCAAGATAGTGTTATTGAGCTATTGTTTGATTCAAATTCAATCAAAGGTGTAAAGACCAAGTTAGGAATATCAATATATTCTCAAACAGTTATATTAACTAACGGAACTTTTTTAGGAGGTAAAATTCACGTAGGGGATGTTAATTTCTCGGGAGGAAGGGTAGGAGAGTCCTCGTCATTTGGTATCTCTGAGCAGTTGCTTCAATTTGGATTTCAAGTTGGTCGTATGAAAACCGGTACCCCTGTTCGGATTGATGGAAGAACTGTGGATTATTCTAAGTTGATAGAACAAAAAGGAGAAGGGGAGGATAGGTATTTTTCATATCAAACAAGCAAAGCAAACAGTTTAGTGCAGCGTAGCTGCTATATCGCACATACATCCGAAGAGGTACACTCAACCCTACGATTAGGTTTTGAATTTAGCCCATTATTTTCGGGTACTATCAAAGGTATAGGGCCACGTTATTGTCCAAGTATCGAAGACAAATTAAGAACCTTTGCCGATAAAAATTCACACCAACTATTTTTAGAACCCGAAGGAGAGAAAACATACGAGATGTACTTAAACGGATTTAGCTCATCGCTACCGGCTAAAGTCCAATACGATGCTCTAAAAAAAATCGAAGGTTTTGAGAATACTCATATACTTAGACCCGGTTATGCTATAGAATACGATTATTTCCCCCCAACACAGCTTTCTCACACGCTTGAAACAAAAACTGTAAGCGGTTTATACTTTGCTGGACAAATAAATGGAACAACAGGATATGAGGAAGCTGCAGCCCAAGGTTTAATGGCTGGTATTAATGCAGCTCTAAAAGTACAAAATAAAGAGGCAATAATATTAACGCGTGAAGAGGCCTACATCGGAGTTTTAATTGATGATTTGATTACAAAAGGTGTTGATGAACCCTACCGAATGTTTACAAGTAGAGCAGAGTATAGGGTTTTGTTAAGGCAAGATAACGCCGATGAACGATTAATGCCTCTTGGTTATAAACTTGGACTTATTTCGCAGGATGTATTTAATAAATTTAATATCAAGTACGAAACTGTAAGCAATTTGGTAAAATTTATTAAAAACGAAAGCATTAAACCCTTAGAAATAAACCCCTTTTTACAATCTCATAATTCAAGTCCAATACAGCAGGCCCGAAAACTAATAGACATAGCGCTTCGTCCCGAAATCTCGTTAAAGGAACTTTTACAGGTAAAACCATATACAATACAAGAGGAGAAAAGTAACGAAATAATTGAATCTGCCGAAATTAGAATTAAATACGGAGGATACATAGAAAGAGAAAAGCAAGTTGCCGATAAGTTGCAACGTTTAGACTATGTTAAAATCCCCCCCGATATGGAGTACGAAAGACTACACTCAATAAGCACAGAAGCACGACAAAAACTCACTAGAATAAAACCAGAAACTATTGGGCAAGCAAGCAGGATACCCGGTGTTTCGCCTAGCGATGTGAATGTGCTTCTTGTATATTTGGGCCGATAATGTTTCACGTGGAACCATAAAACACAAAATTCAGATAAATTGTTCCACGTGGAACAATTTTTTTAATTAATTAGTGTAAGCAAAAGTATATGTGCTGTTTATTTAGTCTGAACTTTCAAATCTGCAAATATTATGAATGAATTTACTGTCTCCGGTGTTGTTGTTTTGCCGGTTAAAAGAGAGCGATTTGGAGCCCACGTAACTGTCTCGGATGGGAAAATTGTTTCCATTTTACCCGACCCACAAGTTACTGCTCCTTATATTATGCCCGGCTTTATCGATTCGCACGTACACATAGAGAGTTCAATGCTAATTCCAAGTCAATTTGCCTATATGGCAGTAAAGCATGGTACTGTGGGTGTGGTTACGGATCCGCATGAGGTGGCAAATGTTGCTGGGGTTAGTGGCATACGTTTTATGGTGGAGAACTCAAAAGAGGTTCCAATGAAATTCTTTTTTGGTGTACCTTCATGTGTCCCTGCCTCTCCTTTGGAAAAAAGTGGAGCGGTTATAACAGCCCAAAACGTAAAAGATCTTATTAACGAAGACGATTTTTTCTTTCTAGCCGAAATGATGAATTACCCCGGAGTTATTTATGGCGATAAAGAAGTGTTTGAAAAGTTAAGTGTTACTGCCGAGGTGGGAAAACCTATTGATGGGCATGCACCAGGATTGCAAGGAAAGGATTTGGAAGCCTATGTAAAATCAGGCATAACAACCGACCACGAATGTAGTAATACCGATGAGGCTATAGAAAAGATTAAACTAGGACAAAAGATTCAGATAAGGGAAGGTAGTGCAGCGAGAAATTTCAATGCATTGTCGACCTTAATTACTGGTTATCCTAATTCCATTATGTTCTGTACCGATGATTGTCATCCCGATTATTTGGAAAATGGACATATTAATAAAATCGTGCAGCGAGCCATATCAAAAGGTTACGATTTATATGATGTTTTAACTATAGCAACTACAATCCCTGTTGAACATTATAAACTACCCATTGGGCAATTAAACGTAGGCGACCCTGCTGACTTTATAGTTGTGCACGACTTGATAAGTTTCAATGTAAAAGAAACATATGTTAGCGGAGTTAAAGTATTTAGTAACGAAAGTGTACTATTTGAATTGCCTAAAATTACAGCACCCGATTTCTCTTTCCGAACAGAATTCCCATCTATCGATCAGCTAAAAGTTATTGCGAAGGGTTCAAATATGAACGTAATCGAAGCAATTCCCGGAGAGTTACTCACAAACTGGTTGGTAGAAAAAGTTACAGAAGGAGAGGAGATACAATCAAACATTGAAAAAGATCTGCTTAAAATTGTTCTTCTCGATAGATACTCCAACACAAAGCCCGTATTAGGTTTTATTAAAGGGTTTGGTTTGGAAAAAGGAGCAATTGCTGCCAGCATTGCGCATGATAGCCATCACTTATTGGCTGTTGGTGTTGACGATGAAAGTATCCAAAGAGCCTTACAATGGCTTGTTGAAAGCAGAGGAGGTTTATGTTTTGCAACCCCCGAACAAATTTCAGGAGTGAGGCTTCCATACTATGGCCTTATGGCCGACGAGCAAGGAGAAGTTATTAGCAAGCGCTACCAGAGCATAAATAAACAAGTTATTGATGCCGGATGTAAAATTAATGCACCCTTTATGACAGCATCTTTTATGGCACTCACCGTAATACCAAATCTAAAAATCAACCACAACGGATTGTTTGATGTAAATAAATTCTGTTCCGTGCCCTTATTTCATTAAATACTTATATTTGTGAATTAGCAAACCAAAACAAATTCACAAATGTTTGTCCCTTTTATTCTGGGTATGTTCCTTGCTTTTAATATGGGAGGCAGTGGAACCGGACCAGCTTTTTCCTCGGCATATGGTGCCAACGTTATTCGGCGAAGCCTTATACCGGGTTTGTTTGGGTTGATGGTGTTTTTAGGTGCAACCCTAGCAGGAAAAAATACAGCAGCAACATTGGGATCGGGAATTATAAATCCAGCCCTTATCAATAGTGTTATGCTATCCATTGTGTTTATCTCTGTTGCGCTCTCGCTGTTAATTGCCAATTTAGCCGGAATTCCACAGTCAACAAGCCAATCAACTGTATTCGCTATGGTTGCCCCCGCCTTGTATTTTAGAGATTTTAATTCAACAAAACTTTTCTACGAAATCTTACCAACATGGTTCATCCTTCCTGTAATATCATTTATAGTTAGTTTTTTAATTGGAAAGTATATATATAAGCCCCTGCGCCGAAGGGGATACACTATATCAGCAAAGGTTAATAATAGCTATCTGCTAAAAGGAGTACTCATTATCCTTTCACTTTACGTAGCCTTTGCTATAGGTTCTAACAATGTTGCAAACGCATCGGGTCCCTTAACCCAAATGACTTTGAACTTTTTCAACCTTGACTACGATAGTTACGGATGGCTTGTATCTAATTTTTCGATACTTATTATTGCTCCATGCTTTGGCATCGGTAGTTCAATATTTGGAAGTAAAATTCTGAGAAATACCGGAAAGGAAATTATACTTTTTGGTAGGATTGAGGCCGCTATTATTGCTTTTATATCTGCTTCGTTGCTTTTAATGGCTTCTCTGCTAAAGGGGATACCAACCTCGTTGGTACAGCTTAATGTGGCAGCTATTATAGGTATTGGAATTGCCAAGTTGGGAGCAAAAAATATTCTAAGAAAAACTGAGGTTATTAAATTTTTCTTTATGTGGATATTAGCTCCAATGATTGCTTTTTCTTTATCGTTATTTCTGGTGTACCTAGCCGATAAGTACGCCATTCTTTACCTTTTCTAATTCGTGTCCAGTGATAGAAAATCCTGCTAATATTATCCAATATCTACCCAATAAACCTGGGGTTTATCAATTTCTGAACGACCGGAACGAGATTATTTATGTTGGTAAAGCTAAGGATCTTAAAAAGAGAGTTTCTTCTTACTTCAACAAGAATAGATATGAAAGTGCGAAGTTTAGAGTGCTAGTGTCTAAGATAGTAGATATTAACCATATAATTGTTGATACAGAAAGCGATGCATTACTGCTTGAAAATAATTTAATTAAGAAGATCAAACCCAGGTACAATGTGTTGCTCAAGGACGATAAAACCTATCCCTGGATATGTATAAAAAATGAGCCTTTCCCTCGAGTATTCAGTACACGCCGTATGGTACATGATGGGAGTCGTTATTTTGGCCCCTACACATCGGGAGTTTTACTTAAGACTATTCTTGATCTTATAAAATCGTTATACCCATTACGAACATGTAATCTTGCGCTTACCCAACAGAATATTAAATCGGGAAAATTCAAGCCATGCCTCGAGTACCAGATCGGAAATTGTTTAGCCCCTTGCATAGGCAATCAATCGGAAGATAATTACCGCGAAAGCATTACATCAATAGCCGATATTTTAAATGGTAATATACAATCAGTTAAACGATTGCTAACTGAAAAAATGAATGAAAAGGCTAAACATTTTCTTTTTGAGCAGGCACAGCTTTACAAAGATAAGCTTAATGCCCTTGAACGTTTCCAAACAAAATCGACTATTGTAAACCCTAAACTGCATGACCTCGATGTATTTAGCATTGTAGAGGAGAAGAATTTTTCGTGTGTGAACTTCATTAAAGTTATTCAAGGATCAGTTATTCAGTCGCATAACCTCGAATTAAAGAAAAACTTAGACGAAACCCCTTCCGATTTGCTTGCCATTGCTATTACCGAGTTAAGGCAACGAGTGAATAGCAAGGCCAGTGAGATAATTGTTCCCTTTATACCCGAGTATACCTTAGATGGCTGTAAATACACCGTGCCTAACAGGGGCGATAAACTCAAAATTTTAGAATTATCTACACGCAATGCAAAGGCTTATGTTTATGAGAAAAAAGCTAAGCTCGAGAAAAGAGATGGAGAAAGCAGAAAGTTGCGAATATTGAAAAGCCTGCAACAAGATTTTAAAACTAAAGGATTGCCTCACCATATAGAATGTTTCGATAATTCCAACTTGCAGGGTACAAATCCTGTATCAGCATGTGTGGTATTTAAAGATGCAAAGCCTGCAAAACGCGAGTACCGTTTGTTTAACATTAAAACAGTGGTTGGTCCCGACGATTTTGCCTCCATGGCCGAGGTTGTTCGACGAAGATATTCCCGCCTGATTGAAAACCAGCAGCCGTTGCCACAGCTTGTAGTTATAGATGGGGGCAAAGGACAACTAAGCGCATCGTATGCTGTAATCAAAGAGTTGAACATCCACGAGCTGGTTACTATTATTGGAATAGCAAAACGGCTCGAGGAGATTTATTTTCCGGGAGATCCTTTTCCCCTCTATCTCGACAAGAATTCTGAATCGCTGAAAGTAATACAACACGCACGTAATGAAGCACATAGGTTCAGTATTGGTCATCATAGGAATAGACGATCTAACACAGCCAATGTTTCTCAACTAACTAATATAATGGGTGTTGGCGTTAAAAGTGTTGAATTGCTTTTCAAAAAGTTCAAAAATATAGATAGTATAGAGAAAGCAACCATAAATCAACTTTCCGATATTGTAGGTTTAGCTAGAGCCAGACTGGTACACGAGTACTTCAACAAGATTAAAACCGACACCGACGATGTAAAATCTTAATAACCAATCAAACAAATTAGATAGAACTTTCGTTTAATATAATTCACAACCCTACACTAATTATACCGAATAATAACCAACCGAATGAAAAGGATTTTATCCATATTTTTTTGCTTTGCGTTATTTCCTGCAACCTATGCACAGGACTACCAAATACCTCTGCGTGAAATAAAAAAAGCTAGCACGCAAACCAGTTTCACTAATAGTATCTCATCAGTGAGAATGCATTTTGCACTTGATGCCCTACAGGGTGTAAGTGTTGAATCGAAAGAGCAGGGCGATTTTGTTGACTTATACTTTGGAAAAGGCTACACCACAGGAAGAATAGGCGATCCCAAATTACCTGCTTTTAAAAGGTTAATTCAAATACCAAATAATGCAACTGTTAGTGCCAGGGTGAATGGTGCCACAGGAAAAGAGATTGTTCTTGCCGAATACGGAATATCTGAACCTATTATTCCCAATCAACCATCGGTTCGCAAAGATCAGGATGTGAGAGAATTACCGTTCCACTATAACAAGCAAGCGTACCAGCAAGTCGATTTTACCGACGAACCTCAGATTGAATTAATTGAGCTAGGTACACTGCGTGGCATTCGAATCGCGTTGCTACAGGTTAATCCTGTTCAGTATAATCCTGTTTCGGGAACAATTAAAGTTTTCAATGATATTGATGTTGAGATATCGACAACTGGTGGCAGCAACGAAACTGAGAATGAAATCCGTAGCAATACCTATTCGCCCTACTTCGAACCCATTTTTAGCGCTTTATACAACCCATACACCAAGGGAGTTTACGATGAGAACCCCGATTTAACCAAATATCCTACTAAAATGCTGATAGTTAGCCATAGGATGTTTGAAGATAAACTTCAACCCTTTGTTCAGTGGAAGACACAAAAAGGATTCTATGTAGATGTTGTATATACCGATGATATAGGAACATCCTCAAGCAGCATTAAGAATTTTGTTCATACTAACTACAATGGCTATACTTCGGGCGATGTGCCACCAACTTTTCTTGTTTTGGTTGGCGATATTGGTCAAGTTCCAGCATCACAAGTTGGTACAGAGTCTGGAAAATACACAGATTTATACTACGCAAGTGTCGACGGCGATCAGTTTCCCGAAATGTATTACGGGAGGCTTTCGGCCGAAACCCCCGAGGAGCTTGAAAATATTATTAGTAAGATCATCTTTTACGAAAAGTACGAATTTCCCGACCCAACCTATTTGAACAACGCAACCCTAATTGCCGGCATCGACAACACTTGGAATCCTCTGGTGGGAGAGCCAACCGTAAAGTACGCAACCAAAAATTATTTTAACTCATCCAACGGCTTTAGTACAGTTTGGGGATATGGGGTAGCCAACGATCCAAGTAATCCCAATAATAGTTCGGGCTATGCTGGATGCTATGATGATCAAAGAATCTCAGTTGGTTTTATAAACTATACCGCACATTGCAACCAAACATCATGGGCAGACCCATCGTTTCACATTTCAGATTTCAACACCCTTAACAATGTTAATAAGTATCCATTGGCCATTGGTAACTGCTGCCTGTCTGCCGATTTTGGCTATTCATCCAGCGTATCAATTGGAGAGAGCTGGATACGCGCTCAAAATAAAGGTGCAGTAACCTATATTGGGTCGTCGCCAAATACATATTGGTACGAAGATTTTTACTGGGCAGTAGGCGCTTTTCCTATCGAGAGTCACGAATCGGGTTATGTGCCAAATTTTGAGGAGACAGCTTTTGGGGCCTACGATGCTACTTTTCACACACAATATCTTAGCGCGTCTGGACTCGTTTTTATTGGTAATCTATCGGTAACCGAAGCACATTTGCAGGATTACGACACACATTCATCGCCACTTTACTACTGGGAGGCATATAATGTCCTAGGCGATCCATCGTTAGTACCTTATTTAACCGAGGCGCAGGTCAACACTGTAGAGCACCCCGAGATACTACCCATTGGTGAACCAACATACCAAGTTGAAGCGCTACCCGGTTCATACGTTGCCATTAGTATGAATGATAATTTGCATGGTGCAGCCCTGGTGGGCTCACAAGGAGTTGTTGATGTTCCAATTATTCCCTTTGTTGTAGCTGGAGATGTATCGGTTGTAATTACCCGACCCCAAACGCAGCCATTTTTTGCAACTGTTCCTGCTGCTACAGAAGGAAAGCCTTACGTTATGCTTTCGGAGTACACGCTTAACGATCCCTCGGGAAACTCAGACTCAAAAGCAGATTATGGAGAAGAGTTTACCTTAGATTTATATCTTAAGAACGTTGGTGATATGCCAACCCAAGACGTAACAATTAACCTGGTTGGTAATGATGAATACTTTACTTTGATATCTAATTCAAGTATTGAAGCAGGAACATTTGGTATTGAAGAAGATAATAAATATAAAGTACTTGACAACGCTTTAACGTTTCAACTTTCCAATGCTGTGCCCAATGGTTATAAAGCTAGCTATAAATTAGAGATTACCGATGGTTCCGAGGTTTGGATATCAAATCTTGAGATAATTGCCAATGCACCGCAACTTGTAGTGGATAAAATATTACTAGCAAATCAAAGCAACGAAGAGATAGATCATATTAATTTGGGAGAAACGGCCTTTATAAAAGTAGATATAATAAATAAAGGAAAATCTGACTCGGAACAGATATTAGCAAGCTTATCGTCCACTTCAAATAACATAACAGTAGTTACTAGCATTTACTCCATTAACAAGCTTAAATCAAATGAAAAATTCTCTGTTTCGTACCCAATTTCAGCCTCAGCCGATGTAGATTTAGAAACCATAGAAATTTTAAATCTACTAATAGAGTCTGGTGCGTATGGAGTTGAGCAACAATTCGATGTAATGATTGGGAAGTTGCCCGAATACTTGATGGGAAGTGGCGAAACTATTACTACCTGTTTAGGTCGCTTTTACGATTCGGGAGGACCCGATGGCGATTACTCAAATTATGAGGATGCTATAGTCACCATTTATCCCGATGAGGAGGGGATGGTATTATCGATGGACTTTTCTTATGCATTTATTGAAAGTGGATCAAAACAATGGGATAAACTTTTTATTTTCGATGGTATTGATACAACAGCATCTTATTTTACAGGTAGTCCCTATAGCAATGACAACGGAGTAGACATTGGGCTCTTAACAGCCACAAATTCGCATGGGGCAATTACTTTACATTTTACTTCTGATGAGAACGTGGTGATGTCTGGATGGGAGGCACTTCTATCATGTGCAATACCTGAGTACAAAGCAACCTTTATGGTAAACAATTCTCAGAATGAGTATGTTGAGAACGCAACAATACAAATAAACGGTATTGACGAAATCTTTGTAACCAATACCGAAGGTGTTTTCGAGACCATTTTAACCAATGGCGATTATAGTTTTAGAGCCCATGCCGAAGGATATAATCAATACGAATCAACATTTCAAATAGCAGGTCGCGACGTAAATGTACCAGTGCAACTGGTTGTAGTTGGTATTGATGATAATCCTGAGACGAACGTAGAAATTTTTCCTAATCCCTTTTCCGATAATGTAACAATCAAAGGTATTGAGGGAGCAAAAAGTATTGCGGTAACCAATGCAATGGGGCAAAAAGTTTTAGTACAGCAAATCGATGGGGAAGACACCATTACCATTCCAACTACTAAATTCGTCAGTGGCGTTTACATCCTTTCAATCGTTTTTGACGAAACCAAGATCATATCTGTAAAAATCATAAAGCCTTAGTCATAAGCACAATGAGTATTACTGGTAAAAAGGTGTGGATAAAACCGCACCTTTTTGCTTTGTTAAACCTACTGAAATCAAAAAAAAATAATTTACATTTGGCTCAATTATCCTTACTATAGCCTTTGTAAATTCGTATTTTGTGAAAACCATTACAGTTGTAAATGATAAAACCCGAAGGAACTTATATATAACAGTAGCGTCTCTGTATATAGTAATTTCCTTGTTTTTTCTAATCAATACCGAGTATCAGTATCGCCGCACCAAGCAAATACTCGTGGCCGAAACAGAACGCAGCACCAGTCAGCACATAAATCAATCTTACGATTTAATTGCAGCATCGCTCGATCATGCCTTATCGTTAACGCTTAGCAATAGTGGGTTAATTTCTGCAATTGGTACACAGCAAGTAAGCGAAATTGAAAAATCTATTCAACCATTAATAGATAATTTTATTAAACCCCAAAATGCATTTTTTTCCATTTATACTCCCGACGGATCAAAATTATTTGGAATAGGCTGTGATACGTTAGATCCGTTTAGGCATACCCTTTTTGGCAATGTAGAAAACCAGCCCACAAAACATATTGCTTTTACCCAAGAGGGTATATACTATTATCAATCCCAGCTAATAAATCAGAAGGGAAATCAATTCCTTCTTTTTGTTGGTATAGGCGATGCTGGGGGATTAAAAACAGTTAGTCAAGCTTCTAGGGTTATTCCGTTTGTGTTGCAATACAATAAAAAGATCCAAGGAAACGAGGATGAGCCCATTGTTTTTTCGTATCACCGCAACAGCGAGGTAAGCGAAATTCTTAAAAATTTAGATATTAGTAAAACCCAGCATCAGCAAACCGTAAAAGTTGGTCACGCTTACTATGTACTTACCGATACTACACCCAAAATTTTTAGCGAGGCCACTGGCTTTTACAAAGCTTTGTATGCAATTGATATTTCCGATTATTACAACACTTACAAGAACCATCTTGCTAGACTATTAGCCTTTATCGTGCTTTTTGGCATTGTAGTAATTCTAATAATTCGCTTATTTCACAATCGAATTATCAACCTTTTGCTAAGCCTCGAGAAACGCCTTGAAATAAAGCTCGAGAATCGCACCCGTGAGGTCATAAATTACAACGATCAGCTCAATCAGTTCTTTAACGCCACGGCTAATGGTATTAGGATAATTGATAAAAATTTCAATGTAATCAATGTTAATACATCGTTTAGCATATTAACCGGCATTAGAGCCGAAGCAATAATTGGAAAAAAATGTTACGATATTTTCCCTAGCAATGCTTGTCACACAACCAATTGTCCGCTAGAACAAATAAAGCAGGGGTTGAGTATAATCCAAAACAAGGATATACGCAACAATGTGCAGGGAAAAAAACTAGTGTATCAGTACAAGGCTCGACCGTTTGTTACCCAAGAGGGCGATTTAATTGGTATTATTGAGGATTTTAAGGATATTACCGAATTGCACCAAACTCAAGAAACGCTCCACCAAACTCAAAAACAATACGAAACTCTTCTCGACTCAATGCCTGTAGGCGTATTTATTCGCGATTTCCAAGGTAATATGTATTACCAGAATAGCTATATGAATAAGGTTTTTGGCCCCGTGGAAGAAGGACGAAAAAATCTTAAAAACTTTTATCCCGATCATATTGATCGATTTTTTGAAGAGGATAAGCTGGTTGATAAGTATGGGCTATTTGTTGTGGAGGAAAAACTTATTGACAACAATGGATTTGAACGTACTTATGTAACGCACAAGTTTAAATTTTCGGGGGCAAACAACACGGCTCTTATAGGTGGTGTTTCTATTGATATCACTAAGCGGAAAAAAGCAGAGCACAACTCCTATGTACTTACAAAAGCTATTGTTAACTCACCCATAGGTGTTTTAATTACCTCACCCGAGGGACAGGTGGAGTTTTGTAATCCCGAGTTTGAGAAATATGCAAATGCAACAAGCGAAAATATTTTAGGTAAAAAATTCCCGCATTTTTTGCCCGCTAAGGATAATAAGCTCCAGGAGCCTATTGGTATTGCTCAAAATGGTGGTGTTTTTCAAGGCGAGTTGCATATTACCCTTTATCAAAACTTAAAGCAATGGTACGCAGTTTCTATAGCCCCAGTTCTTAATCGCGAAGGGGATATTGCCCATCTAATATTTGTTTTCGACAATATTACAGATAGAAAGGAATACGAAAAGCAGATAGTTATTGCCAAGGCAAAGGCTGAGGAGTCCGATCGCCTAAAAACATCGTTCTTATCCAATCTCTCGCATGAAATTAGAACGCCACTTAATGCCATATTGGGTTTCTCCTCGTTGCTAAATAGTGCAAACATACCGCAGAGCGAAAAGGAAAGCATACCCGCACTGCTAGTTGGCCATTCAAACGAGCTGTTAAATCTCATTAATGATTTAATAGATATTGCTGCAATTGAGACCAATCAGTTTACCATTAGTAAAACCGAGTGCAAGCTGAATCAGGTTGTTACCGAGTCGTTCAACGAGGTGGTTAACAACAAGAGCCTTATGGATAGCAAATCAATAAAAACCATTGTAAAACTCGGCGTAACAGAAGATACATTCACCATCCTTTCCGATCCAAAGCGCTTATCGCAGGTAGTACAGCACTTGCTATCCAACGCCATAAAATTTACAAGCGCTGGCTTTGTTGAGTTCGGTTATACATTCAAGGATGCAAACAATTTGCTATTCTACATTGTTGACACCGGTGTGGGTCTAACCCCTGAAGAGAAAAATATTATTTTCAATCCTTTCCGTCAAGCCGACGATAGCCGAACCCGAAATTTTAATGGTATGGGGCTTGGACTGGCTATCTCAAAACACATTGTGGAAAGGCTGGGAGGAAAGATTTGGGTTGATAGCACCAAGGATCAGGGATCAACATTTTATTTCACTTTGCCCTATATACCTGTAAAAAACAAGTTCGATACAGTTGTTTTGCCCCCCAAGCACAAGGAAACTTTCAACTGGCAAAGTAAAACAATCCTTTTAGCAGATGATATTGACTCGAACTACAAATTTATTCAAACCTTACTAAAACCAACTGGTGCAAATCTCCTTTGGGCAAAAAATGGACGCGAGGCTGTTGATATGGTACGCGGCAATAAGATCGATCTAATTTTGATGGATGTGGTTATGCCCGAAATTGATGGTTTTGAAGCCACAAGGCAGATTAAAAGGATAAATAACAACATAAAGGTTATTTGCCAAACAGCATATCCAGCCACCGATCACCAAATTGCTTGTCAGGAGAGCGGAATGGATAGCTACCTAGCCAAACCCATTGCTCCCATACTAATGCTTAAAACTATAGATGAGTTTATATCGAGCAATTAGTTTTTAGGCCGATTTGTTGGGTGTTTTCGGTATTTTTTTAGGGTGGGGCTCTCCGATGGTTATTGCAGGTTAATTTGGCTAAAAAACTGCGTTAACGCAAGCCAATACTCCTCACTAGTTTGGTTTCTTTCCCATAGAGCTCGTGATCCATGAACACCCTCTCCCTGGCTAGGTCTAAACAATTGAAGATGTTTAGCATTAAGGTGATCCAGCATCTTTTTCATATCATCATATTCGAGCCTAGTGCTTAGCGCTAACACCGGAATATAGAGATTTTGTGTTGATTGTTTTACGTTAAGCTGTTCGCCAAAATACTCTCCGGGAGAGAATGCTACCACCGCCTTAATCTTAAAGTTTTCGGTTGCTTCAACAAGCGCTAGTGAGGCAGAGTAAGAGCTGCCAACCAGAATTATGGGTTTGGATGATCTGCTGGCCACAAATTCAAGAGCAGCAACAATATCGGCACTAGCATCAATATATTCAGTGGGTAATCCTTTTGCCTTAGCATCCAGAGCGGTTTGGTTCTTAATAAAATTTACCTCGCTTCCCGAGCGCAAATCAACAGCCAAGCAGTTAAATCCTAAATTGGCCAACTTTGGTGCTGTTTCGCGATATTCACCCCGACTAAATCCGGCTTGATGCAGTAGTATTAGGTAAGGTTTTTGGGTTGATACAACGTAATGATCGGCTGTAACTGTAACACCATCTTCAGCCGAAAAGGTAATGGTTTGTTGACCCCAAATTTGAATGGGAATAAAAACAAGAGCAGCTAAAATGAATCTACCAAAAGCCATAAGGATTTTGTTTTAATCATTACTTACGGCCAATGGTATGGCCAATTATCGGAACAATATTGGGTAAGATTCCTCAATACGGGTTGCCAAAATAGTAATTCTATTGGAGTGCTGCTCAACAATAGCCTGTTCAAACAGCTCAAAGTACTTGTCCTGGGTATGCTGTGTAACTTTTATAATACCTGGTTCAAGCGACGAAATAATTGGAACGTGGTTGTGCATCATAGCAAACGATCCATTTGATCCAGGAACCCGCACTATATCAACCTCATCCTTAAACAGCACCTTTTTAGGCGTGATGATTTCAAGCAGCATGGCAATTAATTTTTCGATTCGCTTAGCATTTTTTCACCCTTTTCAATGGCTTGCTCAATAGTTCCAACAAGGTTAAAGGCTGCTTCGGGATATTTATCAACCTCGCCATCCATTATCATATTAAATCCTCTAATGGTATCGTTTATATCAACAATTACTCCCTTTAGTCCTGTAAACGCTTCGGCCACGTGAAATGGTTGAGAGAGAAACCGCTGAACCCGGCGTGCACGGTGCACAACAAGTTTATCGTCGTCACTCAGTTCATCCATACCAAGTATTGCAATAATATCTTGTAGTTCTTTGTAGCGCTGGAGCGTTTCTTTTACCCGTTGTGCTGTTCTGTAGTGCTCCTCGCCAACAATTTCAGTGGTTAGTATTCTTGAGGTTGAGTCGAGCGGGTCTACAGCAGGGTAGATACCAAGTTCAGAAATTTTACGGCTAAGTACTGTAGTCGCATCAAGGTGCGAGAATGTTGTAGCGGGAGCAGGGTCGGTAAGGTCGTCGGCGGGTACGTAAA
>DDWD01000012.1:0-233 GCA_002345825.1 Bacteroidales bacterium UBA2295 | reverse complement strand
CATCAATCCCATTTCGGTTGCTAGAGTTGGCTGGTATCCAACCGCCGAGGGCATACGTCCTAAAAGCGCTGAAACCTCACTACCTGCCTGAGTAAAACGGAAAATATTATCGATAAAAAGAAGTATATCGTTACCTTTTCCGTCGCCCTTATCGCCATCCCTGAACGATTCGGCCACGGTAAGCCCCGATAGTGCTACGGTTGCTCTTGCTCCGGGGGGCTCGTTCATCTGGC
>DDWD01000024.1 GCA_002345825.1 Bacteroidales bacterium UBA2295 | reverse complement strand
AGTATTTCACTGTTTTCTCCAAAGTACTCGCGACGCTCGGAGTGGCCAATAATTACGTAGCTAGCACCGGTTGAGGCAATCATATCAACCGAAATTTCGCCCGTATAAGCACCCTTTTCCCAAGCCGCACAGTTTTGGCTACTAGTTTTAACACTACTGCCCTGCAGTTTATTAGCAACGGCGTATATATGAGTAAATGGGGGCGCAACAATCAGATCCACATCGTTGGGTAGCGATTGCGATAGCTTTTTAACATTTTCGGCTAGTATTAAACCCTCGTCAAGGGTTGTGTTCATCTTCCAGTTTCCTGCAACAATCTGTTTTCTCATCTCTTTTAATTTTTATGTCGATAAATAAAATGGTTCTTAAATTCAATCTTACCAAAAATACAAATAAATTCTGTTTACATAGAATTACGAAAGCCGTATTCTTGGGTCAAGAAGTGTATATGCAATATCTACCATGAAGTTAACCACAACGAATACAATTGAAAGGGTAATAACCGACCCAAGTACCAAGGGAACATCGTAGCTATTTAATGCTTCAACAATAACATAGCCGAGCCCCTTCCATCCAAAGATATACTCTATAAAAACCACACCCGCCATTAATGATGCAAACCAACCGGAAATTGCTGATACCACTGGGTTTAACGAGTTTTTTATGGCGTGACGCCAAATCACCTTGGTAAAGGTAAGCCCCTTGGCTTTGGCTGTACGGATGTAATCCTGCGAAAGCGTTTCGAGCATGGAGTTTCGCGAGAGCTGCGTAACAATGGCCAGTGGCCTAATGCCAAGCGTAAACGCCGGCAGGATTAGGTTTTTGAGGTGCAGATTTACTCCTTCGCCCAAATCATCAACCTCCAAAAGGTTACCGGTTAAGTTTAACCCCGTAAAATTGCCCAACACAAAAGCAAAAAGCCAACCAAAAAGTATGGCTGCAAAGAACGATGGTACACTCATACCAAAGGCAGAGAAAATAAGCATAGTTCTATCAATCCAAGTATTCTTTTTAATTGCTGCAATAACACCAAAGGTAATTCCTGCAATGGTGGCAAAAATCATAGCAGTAAAGGCTAGTATAAAGGTGTTGGGAAGTGTTTCGGATATTATGGCGGTTACCGTTTTTCCGCTTTGGAATGAGCGCCGTAGGTACGGAGCTTTGAGTACAATGGATCTTGATGGCGTGAGTTTCACCGAAGTGGCAATGGAGTATACCGACTTATCGAGGTAGATGTAGCTGTTTAAATTGTTGTGGTTATGGATTGATAGGGGTGAGAGGTCGTTGATATACTTTAAGTACTGGTAAGCAAGAGGTTTATCGAGCCCTAAATCACTGCGAACAGCAGCTAGCGAGGCCTCGTCGGTTCTTTGTCCCATCACCATTCGGGCGGGGTCGCCGGGGATAAGATTAAAGAGTATAAATACCAACGTAACCACGCCCCAAACCACAAGGATGCTGTATAAAAACCTTTTTACCAGAAACTGAAACATAGCTGTGTTTAGGGTTTATCGAAAGCTTTGGCTTGCTCCCAAATCTCGTTCATCTCGTCAAGGGTCATGGTTTTAAGCGAGCGACCCTCCTTAATGGTTTTGCTCTCGAGGTAACCAAAGCGTTTCATAAACTTTTTGTTGGTGCGTTCCAGAGCCGTTTCGGGGTCGATATTGTAAAGCCGAGCAGCGTTTACCACGGAGAATATCAGGTCGCCAAATTCGGCCTCAATCCTATTCTGATCTCCTTTTTCAATTTCACATTGAACCTCGTTAAGCTCTTCGTTTACCTTTTCCCAAACCTGTTGGCGCTCCTCCCAGTCGAAACCTACAGCGCGCACTTTCTCCTGTATTCTATTAGCCTTAATAAGCGCCGAAAGCGATTTGGGTACGCCCGAAAGCACAGTTTTGTTGCCTTGCTTCTCCGACATTTTTATCTGCTCCCAGTTCTTCACAACATCTCCAGAATCATTCACCTGGGTGGTCCCAAAAACGTGTGGATGACGGTAAATTAGCTTGTCGCATAGCTGGTTTATCACATCGGTAATATCAAAGGTGTTGGTCTCCGAGGCAATTTTGGAGTAGAAAACTATGTGTAGCAGCAAATCACCAAGTTCCTTCTTAACGTTCTCCAGATCTTTCTCCAGAATAGCGTCGGCTAGCTCATAGGTTTCCTCAATGGTTAGGTTTCGTATGCTTTCAAAGGTTTGCTCCCTATCCCAAGGACACTTCTCGCGAAGTTCGTCCATAATATTAAGTAGGCGCATAAAGGCCTCATCGGGTTTTTTCATAGAATTCTAGTAGAAGATTTCAAACAAAATTTGACAACAAAGTTAGAAATTAATATACCATCTTAGGCTAAAAGTTATTGCTTGTAACGATTGGTATTTACAAATGAACCCATTTTTAAAGTGTACATCTATTTAAAAACGAATATAACATACCATTAACGTACATAATATAAGACTCATAGTGAATTTTTTACTTTTTTTTTACTCATTTATTTAGTTCTCTATCCTAAACTTACCATATATTTATAAACGACTAAAATATGCCTTTTATGAAAACCTCTCGCCCTACCTTTTCCAAATTTTGTTTACCTCTTTATTTAGTTTTCTTGCTAGTATGTATTGCTTCAATAAATAGTTATTCACATAGTTATGATTTGAAGTTTAGTAGATTAACCGTAAGGGATGGTCTTTCGCACAACAATGTTTACGCTATAGTTCAGGATAATTACGGATATCTTTGGTTTGGCACGCAGGATGGGCTTAACAGATATGATGGTAAGAAAATCAAGGTGTTTAGAAATGAAGTGGATAATAGCAACTCTTTATCGACAAGTAATTTTGGTAAGATACTAATTGATAGAGCAGGCAATTACTGGTTTGGCACATTTGGTGGGGGTATTGATAGGTACAATCCTGTTACCAATACTTTCAAAAACTTTTCATACTTACCCAATGATTCAAACTCGATAAGCAATAACCAAATAATATTCATTTTTGAGGATAGCAAGGGCAACTTATGGTTTGGAACGCCCGATGGGGGAGTGAATAAGTACAATAATGATTGTGAGAATTTTACAAGATATAATTATTCTGAAAACGATCCTAATAGTTTGAGTGGGAACAGGGCCAACTGTATGTGCGAAACGCCCGACGGAACCCTATGGATTGGCACTGAAAACGGACTTAATCGTTATGATTCTGCCAATGGGCGTTTTCATCGATATTACCACAGCCCTAATACAAGGAACAGCCTTAGCGGCAATTTTATTCAAAGCATGATTGCCAATGATGACGGAACTATGTGGATTGCTATTCACGGGGGCGGATTAAACCATTTCGACCCAAAAACCAATACGTTTAAGCGATATACACACATTTCATCCAACGAAAAGAGTATTAGCGACGATAAGGCGGATTGCTTATTAAAGGATTCCAATGGAAACCTCTGGGTTGGAACCTATGAGGGAGGCCTAAATATGTTTAATCCCGAAACAGGTGAATTTACCCATTACATGAACGATCCTAATAACGACTATAGCATAAGCAGTAATCGAATTGAGTATCTGTTCGAAGATAATTCAAAAGTGTTTTGGATTGGAACCCGAGGAGGAGGCTTGAGCAAAATCGATTTAAAACCAAAAAAATTCAATAACCTAAGGCACAACCCAACAGCAAAGCAAAGTTTATCTCAGCATAACATTACGGCCATAAGTAGCGACAAAAAGGGTAATATTTGGATTGGAACTGATGGAGGCGGCTTAACGCGGTTTAATACAAAAAATCATCAGTTTTACCATTTTACAAATATACCTGGAAACGAAAATAGTTTGAGTAACAATAGGGTATGGTCTGTTCTTGTGGATTCGAATGATGTTGTATGGGCTGGTACGTATCAGGGAGGGTTAAACAGAATACAGAGGCGGGAGAATGGATTATACTTTCAAAAATTTGTAAGTAACCCCAGCAATAAATCAAGCCTAAGTAGCAATCAGATTAACTGTATTTTTCAGGACAATGAAGCCCAGCTATGGTTTGGAACTGCTCAGGGCTTGAACAAGCTGGTTACTAGTGATGAATCAAACCTTACGTTCAACTCATACAAGCATAGTTCATTTAATTATGCATTTAAGACTAACGACAACTATGTTAATTCAGTTATACAGGACAAGCAGGATAGAATTTGGGTAGGATCGTATCAAAGTGGTTTGTATGAGTTTGACCCTAAAATGGAGGAGTTTACCCATTTTGTGCCAAACATTAACGACTCACTTAATTTTCTGAAAACGCTTAACCTTATGACTCTTTTCTGCGATAGCCACGGCGACATATGGATTGGAACAGAATCAAGGGGTTTGCTAAAGCTGGATAAGGAGAACAGGTTGACTGAGCAACATCCTAACAATCAAGAATTAAAGAAAAGCACAATTATAGGAATGGTTGAGGATGATTACAAGAATTTATGGATTGTTACCACTGGAGTGTTGTATAGGTATTCGCTTAGCGATAGTAGCTTTATTTCATTTTCTTACGATGATGGCATCGAGGTTAATGGGTTTAATAGGAATTCATTCCACAAGAGTTCTGATGGAAAACTTTACTTTGGTGGGAATGCAGCCCTTACATATTTTCATCCAAAGCAGGTTACAAAAAATCCATATATTCCTAAGGTTACAATTACCGATTTTAAGATCTTGTCAAAATCAATTTGGGATAATTCTTTAATTCCCTTCGTATATAATCTGCATATCGACAATAGAGTAACCCTCACGCATATGGATTACCTTTTTTCCATCGATTTTGCTTCGTTGGATTTTACTAATCCACAAAAAAATAAATTCTCCTATACCCTCGAGGGATTTAATAATGAATGGATAGAGACAGGAACCGATAATTCCGTAACATTCACCAACCTAAACCCAGGGAAATACACATTTAAGGTTAAAGGAAGCAATAACGATTTGGTATGGAACTATGAGCCTGTTGAATTCCAAATACAAATAGTTCCACCACTTTGGAAAAGGCCCTGGTTTATTTTTGTACAAGTAGTAGCATTTGTTCTTTTAGTTATTTTGTACATAAGATATAGGACGTATAGGCTAAGGAAGGATAAGGCCGTTTTAGAGAGCAGTGTGAAAAACAGGACCAAAGAGTTATACCTAAAGAATGAACAATTAGAAACGGCGTTAGAAAAACTTAAAAGTACTCAAATCCAGCTTATTCAATCAGAAAAGATGGCCACTGTTGGTGTACTTACTTCCGGAATTTCTCATGAAATTAATAATCCGCTAAACTTTATACATGGAGGCGTTACCATACTGGAGAAGTATGTAAATGAGAATTTACAAGCACACCAAAAGGAATTGTTACCATTAGTTGATATAATTATGGAGGGCGTGGTTAGGGTTACTACTATTATTCAAACATTGGATCAGTTTAGCAGAGAAACAGATAGCTATACAAATACATGTGATGTTCATAGCATAATTGATAATTGTCTTTTTCTGCTCAAGCAACGATTTGCAGATAGAATAGCTGTAAAAACAAATTTTTCTGACGAATTACCTCCAATTAGGGGTAATGAGGGCCGATTGCATCAAATGTTTTTTAATATTCTTTTCAATGCAGACCAGTCTATCGAAAACAATGGGGAAATCTCCATATCAACCAAGGTAAATCAAAACGATATACTGATTGAAATAGCCGATACGGGATGCGGAATTAGAAAGGATTTAATCTCCAAAATTACCGATCCATTTTTCACCACCAAAGAGCCCGGTGAAGGGGTTGGCCTTGGCTTATCATTGGTTTATGCCATAGTGAAGGAGCATGGTGGTGAGATTAAATTCGAATCGGAGGAGCATAAAGGTACAACGGTAATGCTAAAACTTCCCATTCGATGCCAATAGGCAATGGTTTAAACCTTAAATAAAATTAATACGGACAGTTCCTCCGGCCCTTAGGCTTAGCAGCTCGGCAGCATACCCATTTCTAATGGCAATTTCTAACAAATTTGCCGAGTTGAACAGCGCCAGCAACTCCCCCGAATCAACCTGTTTGTAACCTGTGCTAAGCTTCGATATTTTGTTATGATTGCTTTGCACGTAGATGTTGTAGTTACGGTTTTGCCTTACCCTGTCAAAATTACTCCTAGAGATGTTGGTAATAGCATTTTGGTATGAATCGATGTAAATTATGCTCCCAGTTATAACCGATTCGTCGATAGTTGCCTTGAATGCTATTCGCTTATCAAAATCGGTAATACGCTCACCTAGGGTTTCATCCATAATGTTTTTAACAGCCTTAACGTAAGCAGGTAGCGATGCAAAACTGCCATCGGGGGTAAAGGGAACCTCGTAAATGTCTTCGGGGGGTTCGTTAAAAAGGAGCCCGATTGTACCATTGTCGGGGGTGACAAAAAAGTGATTATGCGATTTGCAGATGAGAATGCGTGAGCTGGCGTTGGCTTCGCTGTTAACCATGATTAAATGTATGCTTCCGCTTGGGAAAAAATGAAAGCTATTTTTCACCACAAAAGCAGCATTATGGATATTGAAACTCGCTACATCGTGTGAAAGATCGATAATTTGTACAAGGGGTAATGATGAAAGAAGGCTACCCTTGAGCATCCCTACGTAGTAGTCATGCTGTCCCCAATCGGTTGTAAGCGTTATGAGCGGTATGTATTCGGTTAGGTCTTTCATCCAAAGATATTGAGGAACAAAATTGGCTAAAAAAATGCATTACCCGAAATTTATATACAGTCTTTTTTAAGGCCGACAGAATGGCCTTACTTAGTGCTAACAAAATTAAACGTATTGCTTTTGCCTAATTTGTAAATAATCATTTCAATGGTTTGTTTTATATTAGCAATTCCTTACATTTAACCAACTCTCAAACTATTGGAAATGAGAAAAAGGATTTTCTTTACCCTGTTTTCTGTTTTGCTTTTTGGTGGTGTGTCTACAAATGCCCAAATCAAAAGCATTGGGCTGCCCAGCATTGTAAATCATAGCAAAAGCGTATACAATGCTAGTACTCAGAATTGGAGTATTACCCAGAACAGCAAGGGATTTGTGTATTTCGGCAATAATGATGGTGTGCTCGAGTATGATGGAACTGGCTGGAAAATCTATCCTGTTCCCAATGCATCGGTTGTTCGTTCAGTGCTTGCGGTTGGCGATACCATTTATACAGGTGCATTCGAAGAGATTGGTTTTCTCGCGCCCAATGCTGAGGGTAAGCTGCAGTACAACTCGCTGAAAAGTCTAATACCAAAGGAGTTTACCAATTTCGATGAGATTTGGAATATTTATAAGATGCATGATGGCATCATATTCCAATCGTATAACTATATTTTCAGATATTCATCAGGAACCTTCAAGGTAATCAAACCAATAAGCAAGTTCAGCATGTTCCACAATGTAAACGATTTGTTCTATGTAGTTGACGTTGATAATGGATTCATGCAGCTAGTGGGCGATAGTTTGGTTACTATCAGCGATAACCCAATTTTTTTTCGAAACGAGTTAAGGTGTGTGCTTCAGCTCGATGGTAGGAATTTGCTAATTGGAACCTCCAACGAGGGGCTTTTCCTTTTCGATAGAATAAGTAAAGCTATTAAACCTTGGCAGTCCGATGTTAATGATAAACTTCGTGATAATAATCTTTTCTCAGCGCTAAATCTTTCAACAGGCGATTTGGCATTTGGATCGGTAAGCAATGGAATATACATAAGTAATATTAAGGGCGAAATCCTCCAGCATCTGAATAGGTATAGGGGATTGCAGAATAACACAGTGTTAAGCCTTTTTGAGGATAAGAGAAACAACTTGTGGCTAGGACTAGATAATGGAATTGATTACCTGGAGGTTAGTTCGCCACTTACCTTTCTTAACTACAATTTCAACATCGAAAGTGCCTACTCATCCATAGTGCATAACGGAATTTTGTATGTAGGTACAAATCAGGGACTTTATGCTAAGGCGCTCAGTAAGTTCAGCAACAACAACCTAACCAAGGATGGATTTGAGTTGATAAAGGGTACCGATGGTCAAGTGTGGACCCTTGAGGTGATAGACAACACCCTTTTTTGTGGACACAATTACGGTTGTTTTACAATCAATGGGATGTCGGCAAATCAAATTTCGGACAGAAGAGGATTTTGGACTTTTCAGAAATTGCCGAATGAGAGCAATAAGGTTTTGGCAGGTACTTACAATGGCCTGGTAACATTGCATAACAGCAATGGACAATGGCAGAATGCTCAACAAATAGCTGGGTATGGCGAGTCTAGTAGGAGTTTATTTCTCGATCAAGATCAAAGTCTGTGGGTATCGCATGGGTACCGAGGTCTTTTTAAGCTAAAACTATCCAGCTCGTTGGATTCGGTAGTTGATATCAAGCTATACCGATCGAATGCCGGATTACCCTCAGAGTTGCCGTACAATATTCAAACTATCAATTCTACAATGTATGTTACAACTCGGACCGGAATATATACATATGATTCATCATCCGATACATTTAGGGTTGCCAATGGAATAGGTAAAATACTGGAAAGCAAAGGCTTTATTGATAAGTTGCATCAGGATATAAATGGAAATTTGTGGTACTTTACCGATACCTACTTGGGGTTAATGCGATTACTTGAGGATGGTAACTACATTGATATTACAGCCCCTTTCTCCGATATTAACGATATCCTGCTGCCAGCCTTTCAGAATATTTACACCTACGATCCGCAAAACGTTTTTATTGGGTCTCAAAAAGGATTAATTCACTACTCCTCAAATATTATCAAGGATTATAAAGACCCAGAAGAAGTTTTCATAACCGAAACAACTTTCTATGGAAAACAAAACGTGTCAGAATCGCATCACACCATTACCAAAAATGGATACGAACCCAATGAGATACCCTATGGGTCTAACTCAGTAACGTTCCGTTTTACCAGCCCATCGTTTGAGCGACCCGAAAAGACAATGTTCTCCTATCGCCTTATTGGCTTCGACTCCAGGTGGTCCACCTGGGATGCTATGAATTTTAAGGAGTACACCAATCTTCGAGAGGGGAACTACACATTTCAGGTTAAAGCTAAGAATTCATTTGGAACAGAGACCAATATCAAAAGTTTTCACTTTACCGTAAAACCCCCATTCCTCCGATCGAAGGGAGCATACATTACATATTCAATTATTTTAACCCTAGTGCTTTTGGGCAACTTCTACTATATCCGCAAACGAATACTTAAAACCCGATTACGTGAAAAACTTAGGCATGAAAAACGTTTGGCGCAACGCGAAAAGATGTTTAAAGAGCAAACCGCTCTAAGCGAGAAGGAGATTATGCACCTACGGAACGAAAGCCTGCGTAATGAGATGAAGTTTAAAAATAAAGAGCTAGCCAACGCTACGCTCCATCTAATTCAAAAAAACAAGACCCTAACATACCTGCGCGAAGATCTTACTCGGCTCATAAAGAACATCCCTTCTGATAGCCCTGAGAAACAGAATGTAAACAACCTTCTTAAAAAGATCAACAAGGATCTGAAAAATGAAAAGGGTTGGGAACTTTTCAACAGTTACTTTGATGAAGTGCATCAAGATTTTATTGGTAGGTTAAAAGACCGATACCCCGATCTAACTCCCAAGGAGTTGCGCTTATGTGCTTACCTAAAAATGAATATCTCTACCAAAGAGATTGCCCCACTCATGAATATTTCCGTTAGGGGTGTTGAGATAAGCCGCTACCGATTGCGGAAAAAACTACAGCTCGATCATAATGCTAACCTCACCGAGTTTTTAATATCCTTCTAGGATTGATTTTTAAAACATTCTTTGAAGCAATTCGTGTCTGTTGAGGTAATTTAATGCAAAGGTTTGCGAGAAGTGTGTGAGTTTATTTGAGAAATAGAAATGTTTAGTTTAGTTGTTGTTAAAGGTCAGATATACAGGGAATAATGCTTTGTATTGATGTAGTTTTGATGTAGTGTTATACAGCACTGTTGTACTCTTGATGTGGAGGTATTTTTGCATTTAGGGTTGTGCAACGATTAATTTGTGATTAGGAAAATCTGAAAAACCAAATCCAGTTAAACCTAATTACTAATTTAAAGTACCTAAAATTATGAGAACAAAAAACATCTTTACAACAACGTTTTTGCTTTTAGGGCTATTCTCAATTGCCCTTTTTAATTCATGCAAAGAGGACGAACCGATTCCCGATCCAATAGCTAGCTTCCAGTACGCCATTAGCGAAGATGATTGGACAGAGGTAACCTTTACCAACTACTCGCAGCACGCCGAGAGCTATAGCTGGAATTTTGGAGACGAAGGAACATCTACTGAGGAAAGTCCAGTTCACGTATATGCCGAAGCGGGTTCATATACCGTTACTCTTACCGCTACCAATAAGGATGATGTGAGCGTTGAGTATAGTGAAACAATTACCGTAACAGATCCTTATGAAGCCGTTAGGCTGCTAGTTGGTGAGTCATCAAAAGATTGGCGACTTTTACGTGATGGTATTACAATGGGAATTGGCCCTGGTCTAAACGAAGAAACTGGTGAGTATGATTATACTACTTGGTGGACTTTAGAAAACGATGGGAAACGTCCATGTGTATTTAAGCAAACTTGGACATTTAGCGAAGATGGCACTATGACATTTGATGATGGTGGTGTTATGTGGGGTGAAGGTGGAGTTTTCCCCGAAGGAATTAATGAGACATGTTTTGAAGCTACTCCTGAAAATATGGTTAATGTAGATGGCGTAGATGTAAGCGCTTGGTTGGGCGGCACACACAATTTTGAATATAATCCATCTGCAGGAAAATTAACTTTAACTGGCGAAGGCGCTTGGATAGGTTTGATAAAAGTAACACCCGATGGTGATGTTTCTGTACCACAGCAGTCAGTTACTTACGACATACAGATTACAGAAGAAACACTTTATGATCTGATGGCTATTTCTGTAATTGGTGATGGTTGGTACTGGCAATTTAACTATGTAAGCTATCACGATTGGTCTAATGAGCCAGCAGTTGTTGAAGAGGCAGAGGAGTTTGGAGAAGACCTTGAGGACGTTACACCTACCGAACTTTATAACACATTTGAAACAGCTGAAAGCTATGAATATATTGGTGATATTGGTGGAACATCTATACTAACTGTAGGGCAAGATGATCCAGCAGGGGGAGCAACAAAAGTTGGTAAGTACGAAAGGATTGCATCTATGTATCAAGAAGCACAACTACGTGTTAGTCCTGATCCTAAAGATATCCAGTTCGATAATTTTTCAACTGCCAAAGTTGACATTTATATCCCAGAAGGAACTGTATTTGCCGATGGTGGCCTTGTGAAGCACATTGTATTTGGCTTTGCAGATATGAGTCAAACTGAAGAGTGGTGGAATAGCCCAACTCAGTTTGTTGTAGAAGGAGACGATGTTATAGTTGGTGAGTGGACTACCTATTCATTTGATCTTACAGACGTAAAAGCTCGTACGGACTTAGATATGATTTTCCTTGGCATTGGTGGCGGAGGCCACAATGCGACAGGTATATTCTATGTTCGCGACCTAACTTTCGAATAGTTATAACATACCTATGGTCGGCATTTATGTCGACCATAGGTTTTTTTTATTTGTATGATAAAGCTCAATAATATAATGCCCATTTTTGCTCTGCTGGTCTTGGTTTTAGTATACTCCTGTGGAGACAATCCAATTGAAAATACAGGCGATCCCTCTAACTTGGTGCTAGAGGTTTCTCAGCCCGAGGAGGGTTCAGGTATTGTTGATATAATAGCTACTGCCGACAATGCGGTAAACTATGAGCTGTGGATAGAAGGGCATGATGAGTTGGTTGATGAGGCCGTTGACGGAGTTTTGAGCTACACATTCACAACCCAAGGCAATGTTAGTATCGAGGTAAGAGCCTTCGGTTCATCGGGCCGATATATTAAAGCAACTCGAACAGTATTTATAAATCTAGAAAATAACGTATCGGTGGGCGAGGGGTACTCTACCCCAATTGAGTACGATGGCTATACCCTAATTTGGAACGATGAGTTTGATGCAAACTCTGTAAATGATAATAAATGGGTTTTCGAAACTGGCGATGGCTGCCCAAATCTTTGCGGCTGGGGTAATAACGAGTTGCAATACTATCGTGCCGAGAATGCTTGGGTTAGCGATGATGTGCTTACTATTGAAGCACGTAAAGAGTCTTACCAAGGGCGCAACTACACATCTACCCGCATGAAAACTCAGGGTAAATTCTCATTCAAGTATGGTCGGGTCGATATTAGGGCACTACTCCCTAAAGGACAAGGTATTTGGCCAGCTCTTTGGATGCTTGGCAATAGTATAACTTCGGTTGGTTGGCCTGCTTGTGGCGAAATAGATATTATGGAGATGATTGGTGGAGGCGATGGCCGTGACAATAGAGTTCACGGAACACTTCACTGGGACAGCAACGGACACGCATCTACCGGCGATGGCTATACCCTATCTTCGGGTACATTTGCCGACGAGTATCACGTGTTCTCTTTTACTTGGGACGAAACATCTGTTAAATGGTATGTTAACGATGTAAAGTTTTACGAGGTTAACATTACCCCCGATCATATGTCGGAATTTCATCAGCCCCATTTCTTTATCTTTAATATTGCGGTTGGTGGTAATTGGCCAGGTGCTCCCGATGCTACAACTGTTTTCCCTCAGCAAATGAGGGTCGATTACATTAGAGTTTTTCAAACTGAATGATTAGGTTCTCTCTAAAAATCTGTTACAACCAATATTGGTTGAATAAGGTAGTACCTATTCATTTTTAATTACTAATAGCAAAACCTATGAAAGAAAAGTATTTAAGGCTATTGCTTGTCTTTGTCCTTGTTGCCATATCAAGTTCATTGTTTGCTCAGAAACATACCGTAACTGGAGTAGTAAACGATGCCGAGACTGGACTATCTGTTCCTGGAGCCACTGTTCTTGAGCGGGGAACTGTAAATGGAACAACAACCGACATTGACGGGAAGTTTTCAATAGAGGTTGCAAGTCCAACCGCAGTTCTTGAGATTTCATTCGTTGGGTATCAGAGTATGATTGTTCCCGTAGATAATCAATCGATTATTGAAATTAATCTTTTGGTTCAATCGACTGAACTCGACGAGGTGGTTGTAATTGGATATGGCGTACAGAAAAAGAAAGTAGTTACTGGTGCCATCTCCAGTGTCGATGCCGAGGAGATAAGCTCCACACCTGTGCTAAGAATTGACCAAGCAATGCAAGGTCGGACGGCAGGCGTTCAAATTACCAACCTTTCTGGTCAGCCCGGTGAGGCTCCAACCGTTAGGGTAAGGGGTGCTGGAACTACCGGCAATGCCGATCCTCTTTATATTGTCGACGGTATGGCAGTTGGTGGAATCGATTACCTGAATCCCGGTGATATCGAGTCCATTGATGTGCTAAAAGATGCTGCTTCAGCAGCAATTTATGGTGCCCGTGCAGCCAACGGGGTGGTGCTAATAACCACCAAAGGTTCTAAATCTGGCGATATGAGCGTTACCTATTCTGGGTATCATGGAATTCAGAATGCATACAAAACCCTTGATATGCTTAATGCCGACCAGTACCGCGAGCTTATGAACGAGGGTGCCAGAAATTCAAACCTGACTGAACCTTTCGATTTAAACGAAATTCCACAGTACAATACAAACTGGCAAGATCATTTGTTCCAGTCAAATACTCCAATGACCAACCATGAACTCTCTGTTACGGGCGGAAACGAAAAGTCGAGCTATGCATCGTCTATGTCGTACTTCTCGCAGCAAGGTATTATTGGTGGCGAAAAGTCGCAATTCGACCGTATTACTGGTCGCTTAAATTCTAGGCATCAGGTAAATAAATCGTTTAAATTTGGTAGTAATTTGGCCTACTCGCATATAGTGCGAAGGGGAATTGCTAGCAACCAGTCGTTTAACGGTGCATACAGTAGCGCCCTCAATCTCGACCCACTTACTCCTTTATACGAAACCGATCCCGATGTTCTGGCTACAGATCCGTATGCAAGTGAGCCAGTGGTAACTACTGCTGATGGTAAAGTGTACGGGATATCAAATTACGTTGGAGCTGAGATAGTAAACCCATTAGCCCTAATGGAACTCGAAAATGCAGAGACTAGGGTCGATAAAGTTGTGGGTAACGTGTTCGGAGAGTTGGAAATTATCGAAGGGCTAAATCTACGTTCGAGCCTGGGTATCGACCTGGCCTACGTCCTTTCCGATTCTTACAGACCCCTATTTTACCTAAATGGGGCTCAGCTTAACGACGAGAAAACATCGGTACAAAAGAATATTGAGCGGTACTATACTTGGCAGTGGGAAAACACATTGGCCTACAACAAGCAGATTGAGGATCACAACCTTTCTGCTTTGGTAGGGATGACAGCCAGCAAATCGAACTTCGAGAATTTGTTTGGATTTAATGCCAAGGTACCAATTAACGATCCTAATCATGTATACCTGAATATGGCTACCGATACTGCTTGGACAGCCAATGGTGGCGCATCGCATTCTGCACTACTTTCAGGTTTTGCCCGTGTAACCTACGATTATAAGAGCAAGTACTCATTCACCGGGATTATCAGAAGAGATGGTTCATCAAAGTTTGGAGCCAACCGTAGGTACGGTATTTTCCCTTCGCTAGGTGTATCGTGGGTAATCAGCGATGAGGAATTTTTCCCAAGTGTCGATCAGATAAGCTTCCTTAAGTTTAGAGCATCGTGGGGTATTAACGGAAATCAAGAGATTGGAAACTACCAGTTTATATCGGTAATGGATAAAAGCCGAGGATATCTGTTTGGTGGTGGGAGAGAGGTTGGTGCATCGCCAGCTTACATCGAGAATAACGATATCCACTGGGAAGAATCTGAGCAGATTGACATTGCCCTCGATTTTGGAGCCTACAACAACAGGTTAACGGCTACAGTCGATTACTACATAAAAACTACAAGCGGTTTGCTCGAAAGAATTCCAATACCAGCTCACGTTGGTAACGATCCGCCGTTTGCCAACGTTGGTAGTGTACGAAATAATGGGGTTGAACTTTCAATCAACTGGCGTCATTATATCAACGATTTAGGCTATTCGGTAGGTTTAAACGGCGCATACAACCACAACGAGATGATCAATATTGGTAATGAGGAGGGAGTTCTTCCTGGAGCATCTTGGGCTGTGGCTGGTATGGTAACTCGTACCGAGCTGGGGCTACCCATTGCTTATTTCTGGGGATATAAGACTGATGGTATCTTTCAAAGCGAAGCAGAAGTTTTTCAGCACATTGGCAAAACCGGTAAAGTGCTACAGGAAAAAGCCAAGCCCGGCGATGTTAGATTTGTTGATGTAAACAACGACGGTGTTATTAACGAGAAGGACAGAACAATAATTGGAAATCCAACACCAGCCTTTACCTTCGGTTTTAATGGCTCGGTTGATTACAAAAATTTC
>DDWD01000053.1 GCA_002345825.1 Bacteroidales bacterium UBA2295 | reverse complement strand
GAGGAACACCGTCTTTCCCAACGTATCCGCCAATACTCTTAACATTCTGATCGCCCCCACTACAAAAAGCCTTATCGCCCTCACCGGTTATGATTACCGTAAATATATCATCGTTCTCCCTGCAAATCACCATGGCATCCTTCATCTCCTGAATGGTATCGGGGGTAAATGCATTATAGTACCGTGGCCGGTTTATGGTGATTTTGGCAATGCCTTCGAAGATTTCAAATTTTATCTCGCTGTACTCTTTTATGGTTGTCCAATTTCGTTTCATGCTACTTGCTGTTAAGATATTTAAAGTATTGCTTATATATTTCGGCAGATGCACTGCCCGATGTTTCAATATGAATAACAACAGCGCTGCTGTTTGGTTTGAACGATTGGTCTAACGCATCACTTAACGAGTCTAGGCTATTTGCATACAGATAGCTAACACCGTAGGATGCGCAAAGATCATTAATTCTTACGTTATGTGGTGCTTCGACAAAAGGTCGAATTTTCTCTACCTCTGAGCCCGAATCGATAACCCGAAAGATATTTCCACCTCCGTTATCCATAACAATGATGAGGAGATTTTTGGGGAGATTATTATTCCATAGCCCGTTTGAATCGTACAGAAAGGTCAAATCGCCAATTAGCAACACGTTTAGCTTATCGGTAACTGCTGCTGCGCCTGCTGCTGTAGAGATACAACCATCGATACCCGAGGTTCCTCGATTGGAAAAGTAAGAAATGTCGGATCGAGAGCAAAAAAGCTGAGCATACCTAACAGGCGTGCTGTTTGCCAAATGTAGATTGATGTTTGAGGGTAACCTATCAATAACACTAGCCCAGGCCGTTAAATCGGTAAAATCAGCCGATTTTATAAACTCATCATGGCGTATCTCGCTCTGCCTTTTGACATTCTTAGCAAACAGCGAATACTCACTATTTGGAGAACCAACCTTTGAAACCTTACTGAAAAACTTCTCGGGTTTTACTCTAACATTCAGGCTAAGCGATTGAAATGTATCAATAAACAGATCATTTTCATCGATATGCCAATGTTCCTGTGGGGAGTACTGACGTAGATATTTTTTAAGCCTTTTGGATATGATGGAACCACCAAGGGTAACAACAATGTGGGGGCGAAAATCCTCAAGCTGCTCGGTACTGAGCGAAGCCATAAACCGGTCGGGTGAATCGATAAAGTCATCACCAACTAAATTGGATAAGTTCTCAGCAAAAACAACTACTTCGTGGTTACTTGCCATTTCGGTCAGTAGGCTTTGCAGCTTAGGGTTGCTTTGAGAAAATCCACAAATAACCAACCTTTTTCGTGCCTTGTTCCATCGATTTAAAATTTGCTGCCAGCCGTCAGTAACAATTTCCATTTCACCCGAAATGGTGTGGATAGGTTTAATTGGCAAGTCGGCTGCTGGAAGCGGATCGTAAAGTGGCTCTTTAATGGGAATATTAATATGCACTGGGCCGGGAGAGCCAATTGTACTTAATCCAATGGCTTCGTTAAGTGATCGCCTGAAGTACCACAAATCGCTCTGCTCCTTGGTGCTTGAGGGCATCCGAAAAGATTTCTTAACATAATTTCTAAAGATCTCAAACTGCCGAATAGTTTGCCCATCGTTTTGGTCAATCCATTCGGGTGGGCGGTCGGCTGTTAGAACTAACAAAGGTACCTTTAAGTAGTATGCTTCGGCCAGCGCAGGCGCATAGTTAGCTACTGCAGTTCCCGAGGTGCATATCAACACAACCGGTTTCTTAAGCTGCTGTGCCATTCCCAATGCGTAGTAGCCAGCGCTACGCTCATCAACAATGCTAAAGCATTTAAAATCAGCATTTGATGCGAAGGCAAGAATAAGCGGTGCGTTGCGCGAACCCGATGAGATTACTGCGTGGTTTATGCCATGTTCCAAGCAAATATGGGGTATTTCGCTAATTCCTTGTAGAGCAGATGGCATAATGGATTCTAGTTTAACGTTTCAACAATACTCATTAAAGTTCTTTTCTTGCTATTGGTCTCCTCCCACTCCTTTTCGGGAACTGAACCAGCAGTGATTCCTGCACCAAGGAAGTATATAAGTTGATCAACTCCTACCTTCATACACCTTAGATTCACAAATAGAGCATACTGCTTTTCAATGTTAAAGGTACCCAAAAAACCTGTATAGTACTCCCTATCGTGCTCCTCGGAATTAAGAATAATATCTAAGGCCTCATACTTGGGCAATCCACACACCGAGGGTGTTGGATGAATGGCATCAATTAGCTCCACTATTTTACCCTGCAAAGCATCTAAACTAAAAGTGAAATGGGTTAAAAGATGCTCCACGGCTCCAGCCAACTTCGTTTGGGGGCCTTGCTTAGCATACTGCTTAATTTGAAACATTTCGAGGATACTGTCGATATATCTTGTTACTATCTCCTGCTCCTCCAATTCCTTTGCGCCCCATTCTCTATCAATGCCTTGACCGTTATATAGCCTTGTTCCAGCAAGCGAAACGGTTGATACCACATCATCCTTAATCTCAAGCAGAGGTTCGGGGCTAGCACCTATCCATAATCCTGTGTCGGCAATGTGAATCATAAACACGAAGGCATCGGGGTAGCTACGTTGGAGCTTTTGTAGGAGTATGCTAGGGTTAAATGTTTTGGGTTTAGCCTCAATGCTAATTCGCGATAGCACCAGCTTATCCAATTCTCCAGGATCTATCTTTTTGCGAAACTCATCGACCTTAGCAAGGTACGATTCACGAGAAGTTTCATTTAGGTAACTACTAACATTGGTTGTGTTGGACTTAACCCTAGCTAAATGTTCATTGTAACTGCTGAAAAATGACTTATCTATTTCATCGCCCTTAAAAACCAAATCGGGCTCAATAAGCCTGATGGGATGGTGGGATTCTATATTGAATGGAGCAAACACAAAGCCAGACCTACCCTCCAACCCCATCAGATTAGTTAGCGCAATGGGCTCTGTTTTCCATTGAACCAAAGTGGTAACCTCCTCCAGGTTGGGAAGTTTATATGTTACAAAGGCAATTCTATTTTCAAGTGCAAACTGGTGAAAATTCATCATTTCCAATTACTGTGTTTGGGGTAGTTTTAGGCTACTGTTTCGCGACAAGCATATTAGATACCCTGCAAATAGAGATTTTGCGACCATCATCGGCCGATATTACAACATCCCAAATATGAGTTCGTGTACCATTATGAGTTAGGGTGGCGTGGGCGTTTACATATCCCTCGGAAACCGTGCCAATATGATTGGCACTAACCTGAAAACCAACAATGCTAAATTTACTTATATCGGCCAAAGCCATTGATCCTGCCCCAGCAATTGTTTCGGCAAAAGCCAAGCTGGCACCACCGTGCAGAATACCCATGGGTTGCAAAGTGCGCTTATCCACAGGCATACGGGCTTTTAAGCCGCTCTCATCTATCTCGGTAAATTCAATCCCTAAATGCTCTATCAAAGTATTAGCACAAAGCTTATTAAGTTCGCTAACTGTAATCATTTTCAAAAAATATTATTCAGACAAATTTAGATTTTTTACTGCAATTCTTTTAGTAAAACCTCAAGTTTGATAGTAACAATAGAAATGTAAGGTGGTTTTAAACAGGTTACGATTTAAATCATAAACGTCAAAGTTGATTTTCAAGACAACTACAGCTCGCATACTTTCCGAAAAGTTCCTAGACGCTTATATTGAAACAATTTTAATTTGATGTTTCTTCATCAAATAATCAGTAGTTTTCTCATCCTTGGCAAAGCCTAATAAAAAACCGCCTCCCCCAGCCCCACATAATTTAAGAAAATACTCATCCGTCTCAATTCCATCCTTCCAAATTGACAATAAATCTGGAAGTATCATTTCGCTTAAATGGATTAGCTGAAATTGTGAGAGTTCCTTGACCGCCGCAAAAAAATCATTCTTTTGTCCACTTAAAAACCGATTTAATGCAAGGTTATTCAACCTGACTAAATCATTATTTATCAACTCCATAAATTCAGGAGAACTAGATTTCTGCTTAAACACACTTACTAAATTGGTTGTTGATCGGCTAATCCCCGTATCTATAAAAAAAGGTTTAATTGCTGATATCTGAAAATCGAAAGCATCAACACTACCATTTGTCTGTAAAATGGGTTTGTTCATATAGCAAACCAACGGATCAAGACCCGAACTACTCCCGTGAAAAAAGGACTCTAAAGTAGCAAGGTTTTGTTTAGTCACTGAGAGATCATCTTTAACAGGTCGAAAATATCGATGGTAAAACGCAGCCACCAATGCACCAGAGCTACCCAATCCGTAGCCAGAAGGAATATCCGATTTAAAGTAAAGCCCTTGGGATAAATCGCGGCTTAATCCGTCAATGTCAATAATGCCTTTCACTTCTGATTTTAGGATATAATCCATAAATTGCACTAGGCTTTGGTTTGATGTTAACTCCTTGGGGCTAGGATTATTAAAATTGCTGTAAAAATCGAAGTAACCCGAGTATTCAGGGAACGGCATAAGCAAAGCATCCGAACCGTGGAGCACAGAGTACTCGCCAAACAGCAATATTTTGGAGTTAAATCTCATTTCTACTCAATTTGACTTGGGCCACCGGAAACTTCATCGTCAATCCAACGGCCATTCTCGCAAAGGTTTAAAAGATTACTTTCGATAAAATGAACCATCTGCTCACGCACCGATTGGGGATACAGGATATGAATGTTTGGCCCAGCATCAAGAGTAAAGGTAAAATTGATTTTCGCCTTTTGCCTAAACTCCTTTAATCGCTCAAAGGCCACCAGCGTATTAGGTTTTAGGAGCATTACCGATGGAACGGATGACATCATTAGCGCGTGTAACGACATGGCCTCATTCTCTACCACCTGCGCAAAACCAACCTCATTGCCACTTTGCATATGTGCTAATATCGATTTTAAATTCTCCTGCGCCTGATTGTATCGGTTTTGGGAATAATAATGTTTCTCCATCAAGGCGTGCCCGCCAGTACTCGATAGCTCCTTTTGTCCCGAATCGATAATTAGAATGGCATCGTAGTAGGATTTAAACACAGTGCTTATGCCATTATCAACAGGAATGGCTAACTCGTTGGTTGAATTGGCAACCGAATCGGTTTTGCCCCACAGGGCAAGTTTACCGTAGGTTGAACGGCAAGCGCTACCCGAGCCCAACCTTGCCAAAAACGAGGCTTTCTGGTAAAACTTATCATCGGATTTTAGGGTTCCGAAAAGATTCCGTTCCATATTGCACATGCATAGCGCAAACGCGCTAAACGACGAGGCCGATGAGGCAATCCCAGCGGAATGAGGAAACGTATTTGCACTATCGATTTTTAGCTGTAACTGCCTTACAAATGGCATATAGGCTGATATCTTCTCGATATACCGAGAGATTTTCTGTTCAAACATTTCGTTCCGTTTACCCTCAAAATAAAATCCTAACCTAGGTTGGTCACCATTTGACAGTTGATAATCAATGCTAGCAACTGTTTTTGAGTGCTTTAGCGTAAAGCTAAGCGATGGGTTTTCAGGTAGCTGGTCGCCATACTTGCCCCAGTACTTTACCAACGCAATATTCGATGGGCTTTCCCAGCTAACCCTACCTGCTTGAGTCAACTTAAAGTCGATAAGATGCTGTGCATCTTGCAAGTATTTAGTGGTGTACTTATTTTCAGTCATAGCACAATATGGTTATAGGGAAAAATTACATCCAAACCCTTCGCGTTGAAATAGTTGTAAACATAGTTAGCCTCGCCGCTATGGGTTGCCATAATAAAATCGCCCCCCCATGCACCCAACGATTTAACTGAGCCATCGAAATCAGGAAACAATTTTTGCTTTACGGGTTTCACCCCCAAAGTAGCGGACATAATCCGCTCGTGCTCATAAACCAAAGCATCAAACTCGCGAAGCGAAGTAGATTTGACAATACCTTTTGATATGGCCGAAATTTTATCGGCCTCAATGTTCCGCCCTTTTACTATTGGCCCAAGCTTTTCAACACTCGCTGACGAGTTCTGCTTCTGGCCAAGGTAAATAAAGTAGATTTTATCGAGGAAGTTTGGGTTAAAATCAACCTTAACAACTTCTGGCTTTGGGTGATTTTTGTAAAGAATCGGACTATCGACCATAGCGCAGGCTACATCGTATCCCGAACCGTTGGTTGTGGCAAATAGCAACTCGTAGGGATTAATTTTGGCCCACTGGGCCAAGTTGGCAATTAGCGTGGAGCTGCTGCCAAAGCCCCACTCCATTGGGAACTCAACATTTGCCGATATCCTAACCGATTGCGAAACGTTTAAGGCGCTACTTTTCTCCTTAACAAATAGTAAAAGCTTATGAATAAACTCCGACGATTTGCTGTTATTTGTTTCAATAATGCTTAAATCGGCCTTTGAGAAAACTGCACTAAACCAAGGTTGATTCTTTACCGAAGTTGACCAGTAAATCAGATTCATATCGTCATTAACCAGCTCCACATCCATTCCTTGACCCAGTTTTAGCGGAATAGCAAAAGCCGTTGCACCGCTGAGGACAAAGTACTCGCCAGTGATTAGCAGCTTGCCGTGGGAATAGAATTGATTGGGCATTGTTGTAGTCTATTTTGCTAGATACTCCTGCACAGCCTTTTGCGACACCTTTTTATGCTTAAAATGCTCAGCGGCTTGCAGCTTTTGCTGCTCAGTTGCACCAAGGATATTCAATATATTGTTTAGATGAAAACGCATATGCCCTTTCTGAATTCCAGAAGTGGTTAGCGCACGAACGGCCGAAAACGTATTGGCCAGTCCAACTGCTGCAGTAATTCCCATTAACTCGCTAGCCGAAGGATTTCCGAGAATTTCGAGCGAAAGTTTAGCCAGCGGATGCATTGTGGTTAGTCCGCCTACCGTGCCCAAGGCCATTGGGATTCGCAGGGTATATCGGAACTTACCATTATCAATATCAACTGTGGTTAAACTTTTGTAATGCCCATCGCGAGCCGCATAGGAATGGCCACAAGCCTCAACCGCTCTAAAATCGTTTCCAGTGGCAAGCACAACGGCATCGACACCGTTGTAAATTCCCTTATTATGGGTTGTTGCCCTGTAAATATCGATATTGGCAATATCAACAGCTGTTTTGAACTTTTGGGCGTAATCGGCTGGCGATAGATCTCCTGATATCTCTGCTAACTCCTCAATATCACATTCCACGTAACATTCCACAAGGCTTTCGGGTGTATGGTTCGAGAGGATTGCCATCACAATTTCGCAATCAGCTTCAGCATCCTCAAAATTATCTACAAAGTAGTGCTTTAACGATTGAGCCATCTCCTCAAGTACCGAGTTTATTATATTGGCACCCATGGCATCAGCAGTTTCAAAACTCACCTTGATTTGATAGTAATTGGGTAACTGTTGAGTAAAATCGAATAGCTCAACGCCCGTAATGCCACCATTACGCTTTTTCATATTGGCAAGTAGATGCTCCGAATCGCTAACCAAAACATCTTTTATTTTTGAGAAATGCTGGATTAGAGCCGAACCATTCCCTTGCCACTTAAAGTGCACCTGCCCCACCTTTGTTGTACCAACAACTTTGGATGTAAATCCTCCTCGAGTATACCAAAACTTGGCGGCTGCCGATGCAGCGGCTACTACCGAACTCTCCTCAATAACCATTGGAACTAGAAAAGCCTTTCCGTTTACCAGAAAATTTGGCGCAATGCTGTAGGGTAGCATATAGTTCGACAGCACATTCTCGCTAATCTCCTCAAGCCTAGCCTGAAGATTTGAATCGGGAAGTTTAAAATGATTTAAAATCGATAAATCATCCACACTTTTTCCCAGAAAATGGGCAATCGAATCAACTTTCTCTTTGCTGGTTAGCTTTGAGAAACCGTTTATGTAGTTTGGTTTATTCATGTTTTTTAGGTTGTAACGCCATTCACACAATCACCCAATCATTACAAAGTTGGCAATAGGCAATTTAGCAGTTGGCAAAGCGTAATCAGTCAATCACTTACATTGACGCTGACAGTTTACCTGCCTCTGGCAGGGAGCTTCGCACCCTGTCTCCGACAGGCAGGGCTGTCAGCCTGCCTGCTCGACCCCTATGGCCAGGCGGGCTGGCAAAGGCAGGGTCAACCAATCCTATCGAACGAGACATTTTATGTACTCCTAATCATTCCGTTTGAGCATACGTGCGGCTTATAGTGCTATATTTGT
>DDWD01000093.1 GCA_002345825.1 Bacteroidales bacterium UBA2295 | reverse complement strand
AAGGGCGAAGATTTTCACCGTGCTTTTTGGCGGATGGTGGGGGAGTGGTTTAAACGCTAAGGCGCAAGGACGCTAATTTTTTTTCGACTTATCACCTTTGCGTTGGAAAATCTTGCTATTTAGCAGCTTCAGTAACTTGTTGCAGAGTAACGGATTATAAGTTCCGTAGGGACGAGATATCGGTAAACAATTCTGGTTATCTTTCCGTGCCGTCAGGTACGGTATATTCCGTATACTGACGGCACTATAAGTATTCTTTTGCATACTTTAAAACTATCGCTTACATCAGAATATAATGTTGTAATCTTTTTAGCGTCTTTGCGCTTTAGCGTTTGTTTTTTAGTTGACTATTATCTCATCAATAAAAATAAAAGCATTGCCACCAGCGCCAAGGTGCCATTTGGGTATTTGCCCAAAATTTGTGGCTTTAATCTTAACGTATCGCCCCTTGGTGTTTACCTTTTTACCCAAGTCCTGTTGCTGAATCTCGTAATCGTCAAAAGGTATTTTGTTTTTGATGTTTGCAACCTGAGTAAAGTTCTTCCCATCTTTAGATACGTAAAATGTTATATCCTTGGGCATCCATATCCATGAGCGGATATCCTGCACAAATCCAGCGGCCATATAGCTAATAGGTTGAATTTTTCCCAAATCTACCACAGCCTCAAAATCAGTTCCTTGGTATCCCATCCAGCCGCCCAAGCGCCAGTTCGATGCGCCTCGAACCCCATCGATAAGCGCTTCGGGCCCTCCAGCGTGGTAGCTGCTACTCCATTTCGATTTTATGTCGATGCTGCGGTTAATATCAATCTTCACAAACTCGGCTTGCACTGCGAAGCTGAAGCCCATTCCCTCATTGTAGGTTACGGCTTTTAGTGTTGTGGTGCCTGTTAAAACAAGGGGCTCTGTGTATTTTTTCGAATCTTTGGTGGGCATTGTGCCATCGAGGGTGTAGTAAATCTCACAATCGGGAATAATGGTGCCAATGGTAACCTGCATTGTATCGCGAATGCGACGCTCTTCAGACAGAATATAGGGTACAGGTAAAAGCAATTCGTCGGTAATGGTGGTTTTGGGAATATCATTATCGTTTGTTCCCCAGTTCGTATTGGGATTTTTCCCCATCTCGAAGTGAAGATGCCCTCCGTTCATAATATCGCTGTGCGAAATGTACGATTTGGTGTACTCCTTGTCGTTTAGCGTTGCCGATTGGATGTAGAAATTCTTTTTGGAAACGTTGCTGGCCGTAATTTTAAAAGTGTTGCCATTCTCCAAATTAATCTCCATTTCTGGAAACCAAGGGGTGCCAATTGTGTAGTCGGGTTGCCCAGGGCTAACAGGATAGAAACCCATTGCGCTCATGATTAGCCATGCCGACATCTGTCCGCAGTCCTCATTACCGCTAAGCCCGTCGGGCTTATGGGTGTAAAGCTCATCCATGATTTGGCGCACACGCTGCTGCGTTTTCCATGGTTGATTTAGGTAGTTGTACAGATAGGCCATATGGTGGCTGGGCTCGTTGCCGTGCGCATACTGTCCAATTAATCCAGAAATATCCTTTTGATCTTTTCCGGTGATTTTGCTGTCGGTTTCGAACATCTCGTCGAGCTTAGTGGCAAGGTTTTCTTTACCACCGTGTAGCTTATACAGTCCGGAAATATCCTGCGGAACGTAAAAGCTGTACTGCCATGAGTTGGCCTCGGTAAAGTGCCAATCCACCGTGGTGGGATTGAAAGGCGTGAGCCAACCTCCGTTAAGGCGTGGGCGCATAAAACCCGTTGAGGGATCGAAGATGTTTTTGTTGAACTGTGCCCTGTGGATATACTCGCGGTAAATATCATCCTTACCCATCCGTTTTGCCATAAGGGCAATACACCAGTCGTTGTAGGCATACTCAAGGGTTTTCGATATGGATTCGTGCTCCTTATCGCCGGGGATATGGCCGTATTTTTGGTATGCTCCCAACCCAAAATGCTCGCGCGTTGCGCTATGAATCATTGCCTGTAGCGCTTTATCGGCATCAAACCCATCGATGCCCTTGGTGTAGGCATCGGCAATTACCGATATGGCGTGGTTGCCAATCATACAGTAGGTTTCGTTGGCAGCTAGCTCCCAAATGGGGAGCAAGCCACCCTTCTGGTACATATTGAGCATTACGTTGATAAAATCGGTTGTGCGCTCCTGTTCAATAATGGTCATAAGCGGATGCCAAGTTCGGTAGGTATCCCAAAGCGAGAAAACGGTGTAGTTGGTAAAACCCTCGGCGGTGTGGATTTGCTTGCCCATTCCACGATACCGATTATCCACATCCATAAAGGTGTTGGGCTGAAGGAATGCATGGTACAGCGCAGTATAGAATACTGTTTTTTGCTCGTCGGAGCTACCCGAAACAATTATTTTGCTTAGCTCCTTATTCCAGGCTTCGTAGGCTTTATGCTTCACCTCATCGAAACCCCAGCCGGGTAGTTCGGCTTTTAGATTTTTGTGCGCGCCATCGGCATCCACAGCCGAAAGGGCAACCTTTACCTCTATCGCCTCATCTTTTAAGGTTTCAAATCCAACGAAAGCCTTTATGTTTGTGCCTTGTGCTTTATTGCCATCAATAAATTCATCATCTTTTGCTACGCCTGTGTGTACGAATGGCTTGGAGAATTCCATATGGAAAAACCAAACCATATCGTTGGCCCAGTTGGTTGAGCGTCGCATTCCGCGTATTTCGGTATCGCTAATAATCTCTATCCACGAGTCGGTTACACGGTCTCTATGCTCTAGGTCGATAATAATATTTGCCTCCTTCGATTCTGGAAAGGTGTATCGATGATACCCCACACGGGTTGTGGTGGTAAGTTCGGCCAGAACTCCGGGCTTATCGAGGAAAACGCTGTAATAGCCAGCTTTGGCCTTTTCATTTTCCTTTTGGAAAGGTGATAAATACTCAGTATTTACAATTGTTGGCTCACCAACAACTGGCATTAGCAGGATATCGCCATAGTCGCCCACGCCAGTGCCGTTGAGGGCGGTATGGGTAAAACCGTAGATTACCGAATCGGTGTAGTGATAACCCGATGCGCCATCCCAGCCGCCAAGGCGGGTATCGGGACTAAGCTGCACCATTCCAAATGGCATTGAAGCACCGGGGTATGTGTGCCCGTGGGCATCGGTACCGATAAAGGGATTTACAAAATCAGCAGGGTTTTCCACCTTGGTTATGGTTGTGCAGGCTGTGGCCAGTAGCGCCAGACCAATTGCTAAGAGGTTTGTTTTGTTCATATTAATTGGTTTTATCCACAAATTTTCACAAATATCCACAAATGTATTATTTGCGTTAATTTGTGAAAATCTGTGGACTATTACAAATGCATAATTCTAAGTTGCTCCTTAAATCTTTCAATGGACAAATCGGTTTTGCAAAATACTGTTACATTCTCATTGGGCAGTATATGGATAAAATTATCGCTAAATTTTGCGTGGCTCTCGGTTAGGTATAGTTGAACGTGGGCAGCAAAGGTATTGGAGGTTAATCTAATGTTAAAACCACCTTTTACTTCCTCAAATCTAGTTTCGATAGCTGCCGTTGGTAGTTCAAACATTCCAAGTGGAACAAGAAACTTGCGGTTTACGTACTGTTTACCATTGCTATCGGTAAATTTGGCCTCCAGCATTACCCTTTCCTTGTCGATATCAGCAAAAAATAAATCTGTTTTTTCTGAGACTACAGAAGTTGAGGTGTTGGCTTTGGCAGAAATTTCTTTAGAGAATAGGGTTTTTATGTTGCCATCGAAGTCAATTACAAAAATTTCCAATACTCCTTCGGTATCTTCCAGTTTATCGGATACTAGGTGAATCTCAAATTGATTGTTGTAATCAATTGCCGAAACCAGAATATCGGAGTAAAGTTCTCGAACCCTATACTGCAGGGCTTTCCAGCTGCCAAACACATCGGTGGCGCTCCAGCTGGTAACGGGCCAACAATCGTTTAGCTGCCAGTATAGCGTGCCCATGCAGTAGGGCATTGCGCTTCGCTGTGCCTCAATGGCCAGCCCAATTCCCTTGGCTTGCACTAGCTGACTTAGATAGATAAATTCATCCAGAGTTTCGGCGTACAGCCCTTCCATCTTAAGGTACGAATCGATGGTTTGGTAACCCGTAGGATGTTTCTGGTGACATTGTAGTGTAGGGGAGAATAGGTAATCCTCATCCTCGGTTTGGAATGTTCGAATGGTCGATAGTGTGGGCATTGCCTGCAGTCCAAACTCGCTGGCAAAGCGTGGAACCTTCTCGATGTACGTTTCAGCGGGTTGCACTCCCCACCAAACACCCCAGTAGTGCGAGCTGCCGTGGGTTAAACTTTTCTCCCAGCCCCATCCATAAAGCGGCGAGGTGGATAGGTAGAATCGTTGTGGGTCGTGCTCCTTAACTGCATCGGGTAGCACTTGGTGGAATACCTTTTTATAACCCTCCCAGATGGATGTCGAATCCCTCTTTGAGATATTATGCGCCTTTTGCCAGCCCCAGTTGTGCCAACCCTCATCAACCTCGTTGTTGCCGCACCATAGTGCTATGTTGGAATGGTTGCGCAACCTTTTTACCTGCTGTATGGCTTCCTGTTTAACGTTCTCAACGTAATCGTCGTTGCCTGGATACATTGCGCAGGCAAACATAAAATCTTGCCACACAAGAATTCCATTGCGGTTGCAAAGCTCGTAAAAGATATCATCCTCGTAAACCCCGCCACCCCAAACGCGTAGCATATTCATATTCGACTCAACGGCCAAATCAACAATATCTTTATAATTTTTATGGGTGACCTCCGTAATAAACGAATGCTGTGGGATGTAGTTGGCACCCTTCATATACACCTTATGACCGTTTAGCTCAACGTATAGGGCTTGGCCGTGCTCATCGTCCTCAAGAAAGGTTTTGAGGGTTCTAACACCAAAGGGGATTTCTTTTGTATGGATATAACCCGATTCGGTTATTAGCTCAATGTGTAAATCGTAAATATGTGGTTCGCCCAGGCCATTGCTCCACCAGAGTTTTGGGTTATCGATACTAAATTCGATGCGGTAATTTTGATTGGCTGATTGAAGGTTGATTGCCTGCCTGCCGAGTAGGCAGGTTTGATTGGTTAGTTCCTTATTGGTTTTGGTATCGATTATTCGGATTGTGGCAGTTTCGTCGATTGCGGATTCGACCCAGTAAGTTAAGCCGATGGTTGCTGCTTGTTGGTCAATATTTTTGGTGTAGATATGGAAATCGGTTGGGCGATGGGTGTTCCAGGTCTCAAGGTAAACTGGTTTGTGAATTCCTGCGGTGATAAATCGGGGACCCCAGTCCCACCCAAAATGGTAAGCCGCCTTGCGGGCAAAGTTCCACCTACCGCCGGGTAGGGGATAGCCAAGGGCCAGCGAATCCTCAAAAAATTTGTTTAATGCCGATTGGAAATGTATCTCCAAAAGGTTGTTACCAACCTTGAGTTGATCCTTGCAATCAAACTCCCACCTGCGATGCATATTATTGGCTTGCAATATTGTTTGGCCATTTAGCATTACATTGGCGTAGGTGTCCAATCCCTCAAAAACAAGGTTGATATTTTTGTTCGCAAGTAGGTTGGAGTCGACTGTAAACTGATTTTTGTAAATCCAATCGCGCTCACCTATCCACTGGAGTTTCTCCTCGTTACAGCCATAAAAGGGATTTTCAATAACGCCATTGTTCCTGAGGTCGGTGTGAACAGTTCCGGGTACGTTGGCAGGATACCAATTGGGTTCGCTGCTATTGCGAAAAATCCAATTTGTATTCAGCTCCATCCTTTCAATCAGTTCCCTTCTAGGTTCTTCTTTGCAGGATGATAATATGAGCATTGCAACTGTAAATAAAGAAATGATATTAAGGCGATGTTTCATTACACTATTGTTTTTAGTAATGCTTTATGCTCCATCGCGAACTGGCACCCATGTAGAATACTAGCTCGCCACCAGCCTTAATATCGAAATGGCTAATCTTGTTGTTTATTATATCCTGCCCGTTTAGCTTCGCTTTTAGCACATACTTATTATCGGGCGACTGGTTAACGGCTCTAATCTTAAAGGTTTTGCCATTCTCAAGATTTATAGTGGCCGATTTAACCAATGGACTACCCAACTCGTAGAATTCGGAGCCAGGGGCAACAGGGTAAAATCCTAATGCGCTAAATATGTACCAAGCGCTCATTTGCCCAAGGTCGTCGTTTCCGCTAAGGCCATCGGGGGTTGGCTTGTACTTGGTTTCGATAATCATTCTTACCGTTTCCTGGGTTTTCCAAGGGTTTGCTGTCCAGTTGTATAGATATGGAATATGATGCGATGG
>DDWD01000074.1 GCA_002345825.1 Bacteroidales bacterium UBA2295 | reverse complement strand
TTAGAAACTGTTTAAGTTTTTTTGAACAATTCATTTTATGATGCCGCCGTAGGTGGCATATAACGATTGAAAAAGTATATCATATAATCATAGCGCCTCGTAGAGAGCGCAATAAGTTGCTTTCAATATTGCACCCACTCTGGGGTGCTTAGTTTAGTTTCACATATTTTCAATCGCTATATGCCCTCTACGAGGGCCCTTCAAATTTTAAAACGTAAAACTTAAACAGTTTCTTAATATGAGGTACGGCTTTTATGATAAAACTCCATAGATTTGCAGCCAAAATTTATGATCTATGGATGCAGCTTTCTTTGATAGTAATATTTACCTGTACCTAGTACTACCCCTGCTTATCTTTTGTGCTCGCATTATCGACGTAACGCTGGGCACAATGCGAATTATTTTCGTGTCCAAAGGGCAACGGGTGCTAGCTCCAATTTTAGGCTTTTTCGAGGTTTTTGTCTGGATTATTGCCATAGGCAAAATTATGGGAAATCTGGATAACTATGCCTGTTACTTTGGCTATGCAGCAGGATTTGCCACTGGCAACTGGGTAGGAATGAAGCTCGAGGAGCATTTGGCAATGGGTATTATTCTGGTTCGAGTTATTGCCACTAAGGATGGTCACTCGTTAGTTAAGAACCTTAATAAAAGAGGATACGGTGCCACATTGGTTGAGGGTGAGGGGAGCGCAGGTAAAGTTCAACTTGTTTACTCAATCATTAATCGAGAGGATCTAAAACAGGTTGTATCGGTTATTGAGGAGTTTAACCCTAAGGCTTTCTTTACGGTTGAGGATATGCGCAAGGTGAGCTCTGGTATTTTTCCCGCGAAATCGCCCATTCATAAGCTAAATCCATTTAGGCGTTGGCGAAAGGGCAAGTAGCTAATGCATTTTATTACACAACCAAAGGCCTGATTTTTTCAGGCCTTTGGTTGTTATGGAATGATAGTCAGTGTTATGGCGTAAATCCATCGGGCGTTTCTCTGTACCATTGGGTTTTATCTTGATATGCTTTACCAAGCAAAAGGATTTGATCCTCTCTGTACCAATTCCCTAAAAGCGTTATGCTGGTGGGTAGGTTCGAACTGGAGAACCCAGTGGGTACAGCCAATGCAGGATGACCCGATAGGTTGGTCATAAGTAGTTGATTTCCGCCAAAGCTGGGCGTTACAATTACATCAACCTTCTCAAAAAGTTTTTCAAGCTCACTTATCAAATCGGTTCTTATCCTATTGGCTTGCAGGTATTCAACCGCAGGAATAAACCGTGCTTTTCGGAAAAAGTTTGGCCATGCTACTTTCCCTTGTCTTACCATCATATCGTCCATATTGCTTAGCGTAAGGTTGCTAAAAGCTGCTGCCGCCTCTACATCGAGAATAATCGATAGCGCATCCATGGGGAGGTGTTCGGGCAGCTCAACCGGAATAAGTTCAATGCCCATTGCCATTATCACCTGTAATGCTATGCTATCGTTAGTTTTAAAGCCGTAATCTTCATCAAAGTACGATTTGGCGTAACCAACCCTAAGATTTCTTACATCGGCCTTAAAATCGATATTAGTTGGCATATCTTTCAGCGTTGGGTCTATTCCATCGGTTCCCGCTATGGCATCAATCACTATGGCGCAATCCTGTGCCGTACGGCAAAGTGGCCCAATTTTATCCATCGACCACGATAGAGCCATAGCGCCCGTGCGGCTTACCCGCCCAAAGGTTGGTCGTAGTCCGGTTACACCGCAAACCGTAGAGGGCGATACGATGGAGCCCCAGGTTTCGGAGCCAATGGCAAAGGGAACTAATCCAGCTGCAGTAGCCGATGCCGATCCGGCCGAAGACCCGCTTGAGCCCATATCGGTATTCCATGGGTTACGCGTTTTGCCCGCAAACCACACATCGCCCCAAGCCAATTCGCCCAACGAGAGCTTGGCAACCAGCACTGCGCCTGCATCTTGGAGCTTACCAATTACAGGTGAGGTAATTTCCGCTATTTGATCTTTGTAAATGGGCGAACCGTAAGTAAATGGGTAGCCCTCAAGCGCCAATAAATCCTTTACGCCAAATGGTATGCCGTGAAGTGGTCCGCGGTATTTGCCCATACCAATTTCAGCATCCATCGCTCTGGCCTGATCCATTGCTCTTTCCTCCAAGAGTGTTATAACGCAATGAAGTTCTGAGTCATATCTTTTCAAACGCTCAATATACATCTTGGTAAGACTCTCGGAACTTATCTGCTTGGTTTTAATTAGATGCGAAAGTTCTGCAACGGTAAAAAAAGCCAACTCTTCGATATTTTCAGGAATACTAACCGATTTGGGGATTTCAAAGTTTGATTCGGATGATGCGAAGTTTGGATTGTAATGAACTGGAACAGGCGAAAATACAAGGGCTGGAGCCAAATTGTTGGGAATATCATAGCTATGGATCATCTTGTACTTCTCTATGGCATCAACCACATCATCTTTAAGCGAATCGCGCTCAGCTTGTGTAAAATCTATGTTAAATAGCTTTTCGGCCGATTTAATATTCGTCTCTATTCTGTGGGATTTCCATAGGTTGAGTAGGTTAAACCCAACAGAGACCAGCAGTATAATCGATAGCAAAACGATTGTAGAGGTAGTTTTCTTCATAGTTATAGGATTTTGGTTACGGCAATTTACAATTAGTTACATAAAAACCCGATAGTATTTCAATATAATTAGAACCAAAATCAAACAATTAGCTTAATAAGCTGTTTAATCGTAAACAAACTAAACTTAAACGATGAAACGAATACTTATACTTGTTGCCACAATTTTTACCTTATCATTTGTTGGGCAGGCACAACAAAAAACATTGCACGATTTTACCGTGGAAACCATTGGGGGAGAGCCCTTCTCATTGAATCTGCTTAAGGGAAAAAAAGTAATGATTGTTAATACTGCATCTAAGTGCGGTTTAACTCCACAATACGAACTTCTCGAAAAGTTGTATAAGCAGTATAAGGGTAAAAACTTTATTATCATTGGTTTTCCAGCCAACAACTTTATGAATCAGGAACCCGGATCCAACGAAGAGATAAAGGATTTTTGCACACAGAACTACGGGGTTACTTTCCCGATGATGTCGAAAATTTCGGTTAAGGGCTCCGATATTCACCCTCTGTACAAATGGCTTACCAGCAAGGAGGAGAATGGCGTGGAGGATGCAAAGGTTACCTGGAATTTTCAGAAGTTCCTTATCGACGAAGAGGGACGGCTTGTAAGATCAATTCCTCCACGTGAAAAACCCGATACGAAGGATGTTATAAGTTGGATAACACAGAAGTAATTATACAATCAACTTACACTGCTGATTGTAAGAGGGAAACGACTCCAAATTAAGGAGTCGTTTTTTTGTATGATTTATATCATACAAAAAATGCACCGTGTGCGCTTAAACCTTTGCTACCTTAATGTTTCAAAAATCTGACGACAAACATATTTAGGGACATTTATTTTTCGACCAAATGATAATTAGAAGAATACTAACATTCATTGTAGTATCCAGTTTTTTGTTGCCTTTAGCCCAAGCTCGACCACAAAAGGAATTACCTCAAAACAAGCGGGTTGTAACTGCATATCGGATTGAAGAGGCTCTAAGCATTGATGGAGTTTTAGACGAGGCTGTTTGGCAGAAGGCTCAGGTAGCTGATGAGTTTTACCAATATGAACCATTTAATGGGTCTTACCCTTCGGAACGATCGGAGGTTAAGATTTTGTACGATGATGTTTCCATATACATTGGAGCAGCATTGTTCGACGAGGAGGCTCAAAATATATACAGAGAGCTGGGCAAGCGCGATAATGCCGACAACCTAAAATCGGATGCCTTTAGCGTTTTAATAAGCCCCTATAACGATGGTATAAACTACCTTGAGTTTATCGTTTCTGCTTCAGGTGTTCAGGCCGATGTTCGCAGAACAGGGAATTCAACCGATAGGAGTTGGAATGCCGTGTGGGAAAGCGAGGTTAAAATTACTGAGCAGGGGTGGTTTGCTGAGGTGCGCATTCCTTTTTCTGCTCTTCGATTCTCCAGTAAAGTTGAAGGCAACTGGGGACTCAACTTTCGTAGACTTATCAAAAGATACAACGAGTGGAGTTCATGGAATCCCATCGACAACTCGGTATCGGGCATTGTAAATCAGTCGGGTGAACTCTCTGGCATTCGCGAAATTGATGCCCCCATCCGTTTATCGTTTAGCCCTTACGTGTCGGGTTATATCGATAAACACCCCGATAATAAATCGCTATCATGGCAGCTAAACGGTGGAATGGATGTACAGCTAGGCCTAACCGAGAGTTTTACTCTGGATATGACCCTGATACCAGATTTTGGTCAAGTAAAATCGGACGATAAGGTGCTAAACATTTCTCCATACGAGGTGCAGTACGGCGAGCAGCGTCCCTTTTTCAACGAGGGAATGGATCTGTTTGACAAGGGTGGCATCTTCTATTCTCGACGAATTGGCACTCGCCCAAAAGGTTATGGCAAAGCATCGGATGAGCTGAAAGAGAACGAGCAGATAACCACAAACCCTCAGGAGACAGCCATGATAAATGCCACAAAAATATCGGGCCGCACATCCTCGGGTTTGGGTATTGGTTTTCTCAATGCGATGACATCCAATACTTACGCAACCCTACGCGATACAATAACCCTGGAGGAGCGAGATGTTTTAACCCAAGGGTTCACAAACTACAGCATGATGGTGCTCGATCAAACGCTTAGGAACAATTCGTATGTGAGTTTGGCCAATACCAACCTTATGATTCCGAGCTCAAAGTACACATCAAACGTTACGGCAACTGATTTTGTGCTTCGCGACAAGCCAAATATGTATGCATTATACGGCAAGGCAATCCTTAGCCAGATTTATGATGAGGAGGTTGATTTGGGTTACAAGTATAACCTTGGATTTAATAAAACTTCGGGTAACTTGCTCTATGAGGTTTGGACCAATACCGAGAGCGAAAACTATAATCCAAACGATATGGGTTTTTTGCAGAAAGCCAATGAGTTTAGCAATGGCGCTAGTTTGGGGTATAGGGTTTACAAACCGTTCTGGAAACTGCTTAACTGGAATAGTTGGATAGGTGGTTCATACAGAACATTACACAACCCAATGGTTTACACCTCATCGCATTTCTACATGAACTTTCGTACAACCTTTGCAAAATCTTATCTCTACGTTTACGGTCATTTTTGGATGGATCCTCGCGAAACTCACGATTACGATGAGCCTAGAGTTGCTGGGCGAATGGTGATTAAACCCCGTCGATTTGGAGGCAGTTTAAGAACCTCATCGGATTATCGCAAAACTATTGCCCTCGATACCGATATCAGCTACTGGCGTTCCGAGTCGATGGAGATGGATGAGCTTGAGGTAAGCCTATCTCCCAGATTTAGGTTTAGCAATAGTTTCCTTGTTGTTTTAGAAGTGGAGCAGGAATTCAAACGGAACGATATTGGTTATGTGAGTAAATCCGACGACAACACACAAATTTTTATGGGTTTACGCGATGTCTCTACATTTACCAGCACATTGAACGGTTTGTATACCTTCAATGCAAATTCTTTTTTAAATATTAGGCTAAGGCATTACTGGCGTTGGCTCGATTACTCGAGTTACCACACCCTAAATACTGATGGAAACCTATCGCCACGAGTTGAAAACTCAGGATTTAATAAGAATATCAACTACAACTTGTTCAATATCGACCTAACCTACGAGTGGCATTTTGCACCCGGAAGTGTTCTTTCGGTTGTATGGAAAAATGTAATTGAAACTTCAAACTCCCATATTCGTAGTCAGTATTTCGAAAATGTTGATGAGCTATGGAACACTGGAAAGGGCAATAGCATCTCGTTACGTATGCTTTACTACTTGGATTACAACACGCTTTTTGGTGGGCGAAAGAAGTAATCTGCAATATTCAGGTTTGTTTTCATTAAGGCGCTAACGATTCTTCTTTAGCGCCTTATTTATCTCTGCATTTCATTTCTGGTTTTTTGTTATATTTGCGCTGATTAAATAAGGTTTATATTTTCAAATCCACAATTCACTATGTTCGATAATTTAACGGAAAGACTCGAGCGGTCGTTTAAGCTCATCAAGGGCGAAGGTAAGATTAGTGAGATTAACGTTGCCGAAACGTTAAAGGATGTGCGCAAAGCCCTCCTCGATGCCGACGTAAACTTTAAAATAGCCAAGCAATTTACCGATGAGGTGAAGCGCAAAGCCTTGGGGATGGATGTTTTGAACTCCCTTAAGCCTGGCCAGCTAATTGTAAAAGTAGTGCATGATGAGCTAGCCCAGCTTATGGGCGGCAAGGCCGAGGATATAAATCTTAGCGGAAACCCTTCGGTTATTCTTATTGCCGGCCTGCAGGGTTCTGGTAAAACTACCTTTACCGGCAAGCTGGCAAATCATCTGAAAAGTAAAAAAGGCAAAAGCCCATTGCTTGTTGCTGGCGATGTGTACCGTCCTGCGGCTATCGAACAGCTAAAAGTTCTTGGCGAGCAGATTAAGGTTCCAGTATACACCGTAGAAGGGAGCAAAGATCCGGTATCTATAGCTAAGGATGCCATTAAGCATGCCAAGCAGAACAAGCATGATGTGGTGATTATCGATACCGCGGGTCGTTTGGCCATTGACGAGGAGATGATGAAAGAGGTGGCTGCCATAAAAAAGGCTGTTGATCCCAACGAGATCCTCTTTGTAGTCGATTCAATGACCGGTCAGGATGCCGTTAACACTGCCAAGGAGTTTAACGATAGGCTTAACTTTAACGGCGTAGTGCTAACCAAGCTCGATGGCGATACCCGTGGTGGTGCAGCCCTTTCAATTCGGGCTGTAGTCGATAAACCCATCAAATTTATAAGCGCCGGGGAAAAGATGGAGGCGCTTGATGTGTTCCACCCCGACAGGATGGCTGATCGTATTCTGGGAATGGGCGATGTGGTTTCGCTGGTGGAGCGGGCGCAGGAGCAATACGATTCCGAGGAAGCTCGTAAGTTGCAGAAAAAGATTGCCAAGAACCAGTTTAACTTCAACGATTTCCTATCGCAAATTGGCCAGGTTAAGAAAATGGGTAACCTGAAAGACTTGGCTGGAATGATTCCCGGTATGGGCAAGATGATGAAGGACATTGATATTGATGATGATGCCTTTAAAGGAGTTGAAGCAATTATTCACTCAATGACCCCCGATGAGCGTGAAAACCCCGCATTGCTTAACGGATCGCGTCGGAAACGTATAGCTACCGGAAGCGGTACATCAATTCAGGATGTAAATAGACTTGTAAAGCAGTTTGATGATATGCGCAAGATGATGAAAATGGTTTCTGGTGGTGGTGGAAAGAATATGAGCCGTATGATGGCCAATATGCCACGCAGGTAAACAATCAACTTTTATAATATTCAACCCAAAATGTTGAGCTATGGAACTCCTAGACGGAAAAATGATTGCCAATAAGGTGAAGGAAGAGATTGCCCAGGAAGTATCTCAAATTAAAGCCAAGGGTGAAAAAAAACCTTACTTAGTGGCCATTCTGGTTGGCAACGATGGTGCCAGCGAAACCTACGTGGGTCATAAAGAAAAGGCTTGTGCTCAGGTAGGCTTCAGAAGTGAAGTGCTTCGTTTCGATGAGACCATAACCGAAGAGGACCTACTAGCTGAGGTGCATAAGCTGAATAACAATACTGAGGTAGATGGTTTTATTGTTCAAATGCCATTACCTAAACATATTTCCGACCAAAAGGTAATTGAGGCTATCGATCCCAAAAAGGATGTTGATGGATTTCATCCCGTAAATGTTGGTCGTATGGTCATAGGTTTACCTGCATATGTGTCAGCAACACCCGATGGGATTATTGAACTTTTACGTAGATATAAGATTGAAACATCCGGTAAGCATTGCGTGGTGCTGGGCCGTAGCAATATTGTTGGTCGTCCCATTGCCAACTTGCTGTCGCAAAAAGGTACACCCGGCGATTGTACTGTTACCATTTGCCATAGCCGTACCAAGGATATTCCTGCCATAACCCGAACTGCCGATATATTGATAGTGGCATTGGGCCAAGCTGAGTTTGTAACCGCCGATATGGTTAAGGAGGGTGCTGTAGTTATTGATGTTGGAATAACCCGTGTAAAATCCGATAAGACCAAATCGGGCTGGAAGTTACTGGGCGATGTGAAATTCGATGAGGTGGCGCCAAAATGCAGCTACATAACACCCGTTCCGGGTGGAGTAGGCCCGCTAACCATTGTTTCGTTACTGAAAAATACCCTTAAAGCAGCAAAGCAAGAGGTATTTCAATAATATGCTTTACATCATATTTTTTAGTGTGCCCGATAACTTTCGGGCACTTTTTATTTTAAAGACATTGCTTTTCAGCCTTTTATTAATGTAGTGTTTAACAACTGATGTCTATAAATACAATGCTCGCTTGTTGGATTTTTATGCAAAAGATAAAAGTTTTTCTATATTTGTTGCCGTTTGAAAATTGAATCTGGATCTATATATTAACTAAAACAAAACACTTATGTTAAAAGGACACCCAAAAGGGCTGTTGGTAGCGTTTTTCTCAAACATGGGAGAGCGCTTTGGTTTTTATACCATGATGGCCATTCTGGTACTTTTCCTACAGGCAAAGTACGGATTATCGGAAAGCCAAGCTGGCGAGTATTATAGCTGGTTTTATTTTGGTATTTATGCGTTAGCGCTAATTGGTGGTATTGTCGCCGATGCAACCCGTAAGTACAAATCAGTTATTCTGTTTGGTATTATTATCATGTTTGCCGGGTATGTGCTAATGGCTTATCCAACTGAGGCAAATAAGAGTTTCCTTTGGATTAGCGTTATTGCCCTATTTACCATTGCCTTTGGTAATGGTTTGTTTAAGGGTAACTTGCAGGCTGTGGTTGGTCAAATGTATGATGATCCCAAGTACTCAAGTGTTCGCGACACAGCATTCATGATCTTTTACATGGGGATTAACATTGGGGCATTTTTTGCTCCATTCGTTGCGACTGGTGTTCGTAACTGGTTTCTAAAAACCCAAGGCTTTGCTCATGATGGTAGTTTACCTGCTATGTGTCACGCCTTTAATCGTGGCGAGCTTAGCGATATGTCCACATTCCAAGAGCTGGCCAACAAGGTTTCAGGTACAGTGGTAACCGACCTCTCGGCTTTCGCTCAGGAATACATCGATGCTTTTGCAAAAGGTTATAACTATGCGTTTGGTATTGCTGCTGGTGCTATGGTTATTTCCCTACTGGTTTATGTCTTCTTTAATAAACTTTTACCTTCGGTATCGAAAGAAGCCGCTGGCGTTAAGGACGAAGCCAACAAGGCATTGCCTAAGTCAAACCAAACAACAAGCCCCATTGCCCTTCTACTTGCAGGTGGCTTAATGATCACTACTTCCGTAATTTTCTACTTCTTAATGAACGACGTTTTACTTGGCGCAGCCGTTGGTCTGTTTGTGGGATTTGTGGCTTGGATTTTTCAGATATCAACCAAAGAGGAGAGGCCAAGGGTTACTTCGCTAATGCTTGTTTTCTTTGTGGTGATCTTTTTCTGGATGTCGTTCCATCAGAATGGTCTAACTCTCACATTCTTTGCTCGCGACTACACCGTTAAAACGGTAGATTCTTTCACCAACATCTTCTTTAACCTAGAGTCGATCCTAGCATTTATTGGTGCTGTTGTAGGTTTTTTCCTACTCGTTACACCTAGAAAAATGACCCAAAGGATTGTTGGTTTAGCCATGTTCCTTGGATTAGGATACTTAACTTACTACTTCATTTCAGGTTATTCTGAGGTTAATGCTATTGAGCCAGAGGTATTCCAGTCGTTCAATCCGCTGTTCATTGTAGCGCTTACATTCCCTGTTATGGGTGTGTTTGCATGGCTTCGTAAAAAGAATCTTGAGCCCTCTACTCCTAAGAAAATTGGTATAGGGATGATTATTGCAGCACTTGGTTTTGTTATAGTTTTTGTTGCTTCGCTTAACCTTGTATCACCTCATGAACTTCAGTTTGTTGATGTGGATGGTGTAACAAAGTACAACCCTGTTCCCGATTCATCGAGGGTAATGCCTTACTGGCTGATTAGTAGCTATTTGGTGTTAACCATTGCCGAGCTTTTCCTAAGCCCAATGGGATTATCCTTCGTATCAAAAGTAGCTCCTTCTCGTTTCCAAGGTCTAATGCAGGGTGGATGGCTTTTGGCCACAGCCGTTGGTAATAAGTTCCTATTTATTGGTAGCGAGTTCTGGGGAAGGCTTGATCTATGGCAATTATGGTCGATCTTTATCGTATGTTGTTTGCTTTCTGCTGTTTTCATCTTCTCTATTATGAAGAGATTAGAAAAAGCTACAAACTAGAATTCTATTTAGCTTAAGTTTAAAAGGGGATGCCATAAATGCATCCCCTTTTTCGAAATAAAGGGTTTATTATGGGCAAACGGAAAGATTCAAGATGGATAAAAAATGCCAATTTGCTTGACCTTGTTCCGGTGAGGTTAAGCGAGTTTAAGGTTGATGAGAAGGGTAGTGTGACTTTGTTGGTTCCTCGTACCAAAAGTGCATTCATGCGTCGTATTATGGAGCGTTTAAACCGCTCGCTGTTCATCACCATTGCGCTCGATAGAATCGGATCAATGCTATGGCTACTTATTGATGGCAACAGCAATACCGCTCAGGTAGTTGAGCAGCTGCAACAAAAGATTGACACCCCACAGCCTCAGCTGGCTGAGAGGGTTGTGAAGTACCTTTCGGGGTTATACCACAACAAGCACATTACGTTTGTATAACCTGAGTAGCTTAAGCACTCTGCACAAAAATATTAAGGGCTAATCTAGTTAAGTTAGCCATAATAACCACTCACGGGGTGACTACTTGCTTAGCAAATAATCACCCCGTGAGTTATTGTGAAAGAATTTACATTGTACTATGGAAAAAATGGGCTCATCCTGCTGTTATAGCCAAATGGCGATATGCCCCAAGCCGGGCCATTATTCACGCCAAACGAAGCCCCTATGCTAAACTTCTCGGATATTTTGTAATCCATACCAAACGAGAGCTGCTGATAGTCAGTAGTTGTAACACCGCTTTGGAACGGCGATATGTACAGTTGATTCTTACCAAAGGCTCCCATTCCGTATACACTTAGCTTCTCGTTTATTTGATAATGACCATAGGCAAAGGCCTCGGTGGGATTGCCTGACATCTGCTGATTTGCCATTTGGTCCATCTCTGAGTTCAGAAAAGGAATACTACCCATATTGGCTCTTGTAAATTTTCCACCTNNCCACCTGCCACTATATGCAACTTTTCGGTTGCCTTAAACGATACGGTAGGACTTATGTAAGATGATGAGAGCCCTCCGCCAAAGGTGGAGTAGCTTGTGCCCACTTCAACAGAATAGGATGGCTTATTTGATGAATTAATCCGCCAGGGATCAAAATCAGTTGAGTCGTCAGAAATCTGGTTGAAATAGGCCGGATGATAAAGCGTATGCAAATCCCTTGTAAGCTGAGCTTTGCCCAAGAGGCTCAGCATGACAAAAAACAGTAGGAATGAATGTCTCCAAAAGATTT
>DDWD01000134.1 GCA_002345825.1 Bacteroidales bacterium UBA2295 | reverse complement strand
ATCCGTTTAGGACAACAGATATAATAATGAAAAGGGTTACTTGCAGTAATCTCATTAAATCAACAAATTAAATACGCTAACATTTGTTGTAACCATACTTATTTGCAACGAAGCAATTAATAATGGGTTATCACTTTTAGTGCAATAAATGCACAGCGGTGAGGCTCAAAATTGATCTTAATTAAAACAAAGGTCAGCCAAAATTACATACAAGTCAAGTGCATCAAGAGTTTTTTGCTTTAGATATAGATACATACTGATATGCTAGCCCAAAACAAGTATGGCTAAACACCTATATTAATACTCCAGAAAAGAATGGGGAACCCCTGCTGGGTAAAGACTAAAACGGGATAAGAATTAACAATAGGCTAAACAACCAACCTCGCCCATAGGGTTCAGTTAGCTAAAGAACAATTTATCATTTGTACCGGAAAGTTTAGAATGCCAGTTCAAGCATCACCTCAAATATACCCCTATCGGGCATTGGGTTTCCCTGGTTATTATCGAGATAATTATAGTCCAGAATAACCTTAGTTTTCCCCTGTATGTGGTAGGCCATACCAAGAATATACTGGGTTGAGTAAGTGGGGTTGGTCGTATCGTAAGTTTCGCTATGATCGTAACGAGCAAAAAAACTTATCTTTTTATTGAAGAGTTTACACTCGGAAAAAAAACTATGCCCTCTATTTTTCAATGCGTTGCCAGTGGGATCAATATATCTACCGGCAAGATCACCAACAGCCTGATAGCGCTGGGCAGTAAGGACGAAAAACTCATTTTCGTACGATAGGAACCCTGCATATAAATTCCATTGTGGCGATTCAACCGTGTTGCCCTTTCCCAAAGCACCGATAAAACTTACCTGCAAGCCAGGTAAGTGGTTGTGCAGTGGTCTTAGGGTAAGCCTCCATTGAAATGTTTTGCTATCATTTTTCTCCAAAGCATTATAGCCTCCTCCATTATACACTCCAAGAGCCAGAGAGCCATATCTTCCCGCATGGGAATTATTCACCCGCTTCTGGTAATCCTCATCCATTTTACCACCAATAAGTGAAGTTATGGCTACCCCAAAATCGGCTGAGCTCACCTGATTAATCCTGTCAAGGAAATGTTCGCCCTCAACACGGTATCTGTTAATTTTCTCTTCATACTCAATAAAGGGGGTGTAAATTTGTCCAATCAAGATGGATGGCTCAGTAAAAAAACCTTGCCGCGTAGGATGCTTAAACTCTGCAAAGCAGTATTTAAGGCGCATCTCAACATCGCCCTCGCCGTCGCCCTCCTGATCGACAGTTATATCGGGAGTTATCCTACCGCTAAGGTAAGGGGTAATGTTTTTGCTAAAAGTTATGTACCCCCGCTTAATGGCAAACTCATTATGGCTTTCGCCCACAGCGCTATGGTATCTGTAGCCCAAAAAAAGTTGAGCGGACACCTTGCTATCGGCAAGGAGTTTTGCCATTTTCTTCTCCATGGCCGAAAGTGAATCCACCTCTGCATTGGCCTTAACAATTGTATGGCCAAAAACAAGTACAATTGCTACTAGTAGAACTCTATATAGATTTGTCATTTCATGAAATTTAAGTTGGCAAAAATATAAAAATCAGGGTTAGAAAAAAATTAAAAATCACCCCACCAAAGCGGTACAACAATCTACTAACCAAGATTTAAACTTAAACCTGTTTTGTTTCATTTTAAAAACCAGCTAAACGTTTAACCCTCACCACCATCTAAAACTATATTAATTCCCTTCGAGTTAATCATATAAGTAGAAAGATCAGCATTAAAAAACACACTATTAGCTTCACAAAAAAAAATCCGCAAAATGAAAAATTACTTATTTCTAATTCTCCTTACCCTTTCAATTATACCAGCAAAGGGACAGGATGAGGCACTCTGGCTTCGCTATCCTTCCATATCGCCCAATGGGCAAGAGATTGTTTTTAGCTACAAGGGCGATATGTACAAGGTTCCCTCAACTGGAGGAACCGCCACTCCCCTAACCCTGCATGAGGCCCATGACTTTATGCCCATTTGGAGCCCCGATGGCAGCAAAATTGCTTTTGCCAGCGATCGCTTTGGCAATTTTGATGTTTTCACAATTCCCTCAACAGGCGGTACAGCAAAACGGATAACATACCATTCGGGCAACGACTATCCGTGGGATTTTACCCCCGATGGCAAAAACGTAATTTTCAGTTCACCTCGAAATGACCTAAACACCTCCGTTAGATTTCCAAATCGCGGACTCTTTGGTAAACTATACCAAGTTGCCGTTGATGGCGGACGAAACCTGTTGATATCAACCGCAGGATTCCAAAATGCACGCTTCGATAGCAATGGAGAACGCATAATATTCCAAGACCGTAAGGGCTATGAGGATGAGTGGCGTAAGCACCACACCTCATCGGTTACTCGCGATATTTGGGTTTACGACATTAGTAACGAGAAGTACACCAAGGTAAGCGATTTCGAGGGCGAAGACCGTGAACCCATTTTCACTGCCGATGGGCAATCGTTTTACTACCTAAGCGAAAAGAATGGGCACCAGAATATTTTTAAGCGCTCGCTGGGCGCGAACCCAACCGAGGTGCAACTCACCCATTTCGATAACCATCCCGTAAGGCATTTAACCCGTGCCAACGACAACACCCTTTGCTTTACCTGGAACGGGGAGATTTACACACTTAAAGAAGGTGAACAACCCACTAAAATTACCGTATACGCTCCATTCGACTTCAGAGGTAAAGATGAGAAAATCCTATCGGTAAATAGCGGTGCAACCGAAATGGCGCTATCGCCCAACGGCAAAGAGGTAGCCTTTATATTCAGAGGCGAGGTGTTTGTAACATCTGCCGAAGGGAATACCTCTAAACGTATTACCAACACACCTGAGCAAGAGCGCATGCTTAGCTGGGCTCCCGATGGCCGCACCCTATACTACTCCACCGAACGTTGCGAAAGTTGGGACATATACAAGGCAAGCATTGTGCGCAGCGAGGAGCCATACTTTTTCACATCAACCCTTATAAAAGAGGAGCCTGTAATTTCAACCGAAAAGGATGAGTTCCAACCCATGGTGTCGCCCGATGGCAAAAACATTGCCTATCTCGAAGAACGAAACGTGCTTAACGTATATAGCATCGACAACAATTCATCAAAAACCATAATCCCCGAAGGGAACAATTTCTCATATCGAGATGGTGACCAGGACTACACTTGGAGTCCCGACAGCAAATGGGTTGTTGCAAGAAGTTCTATGGGATTCTATGGTGCATCATACCTAGTGGCTTACGATATTTCAAACCCACGAGTGGAGCATAAACTAACCAATAGCGGATTTTCCGATGGTAACCCAATTTGGACAATGGACGGAAAGGCAATGCTTTGGATAAACGATAAGGATGGAAAAAAACCTTTGGCCTACCAAGGCGCACGCGAGGTAGATATATTTGCTATGTTCTTCGACAAGGAGCAATATGATCGGTTCATGCTGAGCAAAGAGGAATACGACCTGCTGAAAGAACAAGAGGATAAGGAGAAAAAAGAAAAGGATGGTGATGATAAGGATGACGAAAAGAAGAAAAAGAAAGCCGAAAAGAAGAAAGATGACACCCCAAGCTGGATCCCCGACTTTAAAAACGTTGAGGATAGAAGGGTTAAGCTAACCCCAGGATCGGTTAATCTGGCCAGTTTTAACATCTCACCCAAGGGCGACAAGCTCTACTTTATGGCTCGCTACGAGAAAAACTACGACATATGGGAAGTTGACACTCGTACCAAAGAGCTAAAATCGTTGGCCAAGCTAAATGCCCGTCGTGGGGGTCGTATGGAGATAAGTGAGGATGGAAAAACCCTATTCGTTCTAGCGAATGGGAAAATCCAAAAGGTTGATATAAGTAAAGGTAAGGTGAGCCCAGTGACAATCAATACCGAAATGGTGCTTGATGCAGTTGCCGAGCGTGAATACATCTTTCACCATGTATGGCGTCAGGTACAAAAGAAATTCTACGATCCCGATTTGCACGGTATCGACTGGGATATGTACCGCGATGCATACGCCCGATTCCTGCCTCATATCAACAACAATCACGACTTTCAGGAATTGCTAAGCGAGATTCTTGGTGAGCTAAACGGATCGCATACCGGTGGTCGTTACTCGCCACGCCATGAAAATGGAGATGCCACTGCATCGCTTGGGCTTTTCTACAACGAGCAAAAAGGTGGAAGCGGACTTGAAATTACTGAGGTAATTAAGGGTGGACCGCTGGATAAAGCCGACAGCAAGGTTAAGGCTGGCCAAATTATTGAGAAGATTGATGGCGAAGCCATAACGGAGAGTTACGACTGGAATATACTACTTAACCGCAAGGCCAATAAAAACGTGCTCCTTAGCCTTTACGACCCCAGCACAAAACAACGGTGGGACGAAACAGTAAAGCCAATATCACTGGGAGAAGAAAACGGATTGCTATACAACCGCTGGGTTGAAACCATGCGCGATATGACCGAAAAGTTGAGCAATGGCCGTGTGGGCTATGTGCATGTAAGGGGGATGAACGATGGCAGCTACAGAACCGTTTTCGAAGAGGTGCTAGGTAAGAACGCCGATAAAGATGCCCTAATTGTTGACACCCGTTTCAACGGGGGTGGTTGGCTACACGAAGACCTGTCGAATTTCCTCGATGGCAAACCTTACGCCACATTCAGACCCTACGGCTACGTGGCAAAGGGTGGCGAACCCCGCGACAAATGGTCAAAACCCAGCGCTGTGCTTATGAGCGAAAGTAACTACAGCGATGCGCATGCATTTCCCTACGCATACCGAGCCAAGAAAATTGGAAAACTCATAGGTATGCCCGTTCCGGGTACCAGCACCGCTGTATGGTGGGAATCGCAGATTGATCCGACCATTGTATTTGGCATTCCAATGATCGCGTTCTATGGCATTGAGGAGGACAGACCACTGGAAAACCTTCAGTTGGAGCCAGATGTTAAGGTTGAAAATCCATTTGAGAAAGTTCTTCACGGCGAGGACAAACAGCTAGAAAAGGCTGTTGAGGAACTGCTAAAAGAGATTTAAACCGACGGATTAACAATACCAAAAAGGGCAGCCAAAAATTGGCTGCCCTTTTTGGTATGCTATAAATATTTACATCAAAGCCCCACTACCATTCAGGTTTTCTATCAAAATTTTCAGACCAAGACCCAGTAATACTACCCCTCCAACAATCTCCATTCTCTTGCCAAACCGCATACCAGCCTTTTTACCAAAAAGCATCCCTAGCATACCAAACAGATAGGTGGTAAAACCAATAATTATCAACGCATGAAAAATATTTACATCAATAAAAGCAAATGAAAAGCCAACAACCAATGCATCAATACTGGTTGAGATGGCCATCCCCACAATTACAATTAGTTTGAAAGGATTTACTGGGTTTCTTTTCTCCTCGGGTTTAAGGCTTTCGATTATCATCTTAATTCCAATACCCGACAACAAAGCAAATGCTACGTAATGCCCAAAACCGTTGGTAATACTAATTATTTGATCGCCCACAAACCAACCCAGCACGGGCAAACCTCCTTGAAAAAAAGCCAAAACCAGAGCTAACCTAGTTGCCTGCCAAAACCTAATGTGGCATTTCATTAATCCCACCGATATTGATACGGCAAAAGTATCAAGGCTTAAACCAATGGCCACAAGAACCAAAGTAGGTAAATCCATATTTTTTGCTTTAGGGTGCAAATATATAAAAAGTCTTTTTACTTCTCTCGAACAGTAATATCTTCAATCTTCGATACAACCACAAAAACATCGTGCTGCATATCGAATTTAAGTAAGGAGAAGCATGAAGCCATCTGTTCGCATTCGCACAGTGGTTGTTCGTTTAAACACAAAATAGAATCAACATAAAATTACAAAAACATCATTTAATGTTGATTATCTGAATATTACGAGAGTTGGCATATTGTTGGGTAATCTATTCAGAACCAACGTCAACAAAAACAAATCAATATGCTAAAGAATTACATAAAGGCTGCCTACCGCAGTATTCAACGAGAGAAATATTTCTCGCTAATAAATATTGTGGGATTAGCAGTAGGGATAATCTGTTGTGTTCTGATAATGCTATTTATTGGGCATGAACTTAGTTACGACAGGTATCATATAAAAGCCGACAGAATCTACAGGCTGTATATTGATGGTAAATTAGGAGATATACAGATTGCTTCGTCGAAAACTGCCGCCCCTATCAAGGATGCCCTTGAGCAGGAGATATCAGAGGTAGAGCAGGTTACCAGACTTATTGAATGGACTAGGCCAATTGTGCGCAAGGATGAGAACTCGTTTGTTGAGGAAAAATTCTTTTATACCGATTCCAATTTCTTTAACACCTTTTCGGTTGATTTTATCGAGGGCGATCCACGAACAGCACTATCGAAACCATACTGTATGGTGATAACCCGTGATATGGCAAAGAAATATTTTGGGAGCGAAAACCCAATTGGCAAATCACTAGCAGTCAATAGCTATGAAATTGAAATTACAGGGATTACGGAGCAAATGCCTTCAAATTCGCATTTCCAGTATGATTTTCTAGCCTCAATAACGACTTTGGATATCGACAATTGGCGAAGTTGGCTTACAAGTAATCTTTTCACATACGTATTGCTTAAGCCGGGAGTTTGTCCAGAGGATGTTTATCCCAAATTCCACAACCTTACTTACAAGTATGTAGGCCCTGAGGTTCAACAAGCCATGGGTATTGACTTGGAAACATTTGAGAAAATGGGAAATTCCTATGGTTTTTTTCTTGAGCCGGTTCCTGATATTCACCTATATTCGTCCCTGGATCATCAGCTAAGCCCTGGTGGAAACATCACCTACATATACTTTTTCTCAACCATCGCCATATTCATTCTCATCATAGCTTGTATAAATTTTATGAATATGGCAACGGCAAAGTACACCTACAGAGCCAAAGAGGTAGGAATCAGAAAAGTTGTGGGTAGCAATAAAACTCAACTTGTTGTGCAGTTCCTCTTAGAGTCAATCTTAGTTAGCCTAATCGCTCTGATAGTTGCAATGACAGCTATTGAAATCATCCTTCCTCATTTCAATAACCTGGCCGGGAAGGACATGTCGCTTTCATACCTTAACAGTTGGTTTGTAATTCCGGCATTCATTCTATTTGGTATTTTGGTCGGAGCACTCGCTGGCACATACCCTGCATTCTTCATGTCATCGTTTAAGCCTATCAATGTGCTTAAAGGTCAACTCGGCTCAAAAGTATCGGGCAGTCAGTTCAGAGGTGCATTGGTAGTAATTCAATTCGCAATTACCATTGCTCTTTTTGTGGGCACATTTGTTGTAAACCAACAACTCTCTTTTTTTAAATCTAAAGATTTAGGATTTAACAAAGAGAGCGTTTTAGTACTCAAGCGCACCCATACACTAAACAATAAGCATATAGCTTTTCGCGACGAGCTTCTTAGTAGCCCAGATATTGTTGATGCAAGCTATTGTGATGCAATACCTGGTTACAACTTCAATGGCACAACAATTTGGGTTGAGGGAAGACCCTCCGAAGAGATGGTTCAAACAGGCGTTGTTAGGGTTGATGAAAACTTCCTTGAAACGATGAAGATAAAGTTAGTGGAGGGTAGGTTTTTGAGTAAGGAGTACAGTACCGATAGCGAAGCAATTGTTATAAACGAAAGTATGGCCGAAATGGCAAATCTAACAGAACCATTGGGCAAAAGGATTATGATTCCGTACCTTAATGGCGATGAGGTGGTGCCAGCAACCATTGTTGGGATAATGCCCAATATTTACTTCGAATCGCTGCACAAACAGGTCAGGCCAATGATATATGCCTTGAACTCAGGGGTTGATTGGCTTATGGCTATTCGCTTAAGAGGTGACAACATTCCCAGCTCGATAAAGCACATTGAAAACAAATGGAAGGAGCTTAATCCGAACCAACCCTTCTTATACTCATTTCTTAATACTGATCTGGAGAAACTATACAAAGAGGAGGAGCGTACAAGCAAAATCTTTAGCCTTTTCTCAATTCTTGCCATATTTATTGCTTGCCTTGGCCTTCTGGGTATGGCTTCGTTCGCTGCTGAAAAAAGAACAAAAGAGATCGGAATACGAAAAACTCTCGGAGCTGAGAATAATACCATTTTCATACTTCTTTCAAAGCAAATAATTATGATGGTTGTGTATGCGGCTCTTATCGCCTCCCCAATAGCATGGATAGCCATGAATAATTGGCTCAAAAACTTTGCCTATCGGATCGATATTGCTCCATGGATGTTTTTACTATCAATTGTCATTGCATTTGCCATTGCGCTTCTAACCATAAGCTATCAAGCAATAAAAGCGGCAACCACAAATCCAATCAGATCATTAAAATACGAGTAGTATCACTCTCAATTTACTAACATAGGGGCGATAAAATAATATCGCCCCTCTGTTATTTTAACACTTTTCACATTAACATTGTGTGTTTTGGTGTACTTTTGAGGCATTGTTTAGCTTAGTAAAAAAAATATGCAGCGAAACCTAAGAATTACAGCGATTATTCTGTTGATAGCAAACAGTATTGGTGCCCTATGGGGAGGTGCTGGCCTGATCTATGACCCATCGGGTGAGTTTATGCAGATGCCCCTCGATTTCCTTACCCATTCCCTATTTAGCAACTACTTGATACCGGGTATTATACTATTTACGGTTAACGGTCTGATGTGCCTTGTGGCAGCCATTCTAACCATTCGCCAATGGAAGTACTATCCCCAGCTAATCGTACTGCAGGGAGCACTGCTTGCGGGCTGGCTCTCGGTTCAAATTATTATGATTCAAGTTTTTTATGCTCCTTTGCATTTACCCTTCTACCTAATTGCTCTTTCTTTGATTATCACTGGATCAATTCTAACGCGAAAACCTTCTGTATAAATCAGCATTTAAATACTCTGCATATCAAAAACAACGATCTTATGAAATCAGCTACCCTTTTGGTACTAAGCATTCTTTTATCATCGCTCGCTTATAGCGAAACGCAAAAAGTTGTTGAATCGAGCATTAAGCACGTTACAGTTTACCAAGCTGGTGCGCAGATTACCCGCAAATCTGATATTAAAATTGATAAGGGCGTGACCGAACTCCACTTCAAGGGTTTGCCCGAGGCCATTAACCCCGAGAGCATACAAGCGTCAGCCGATGCTGGGGTAACCATTCTCTCCGTTACGCACTCCATCGACTATATTAACAAGCAAAAAGCTACAGACGAGGTGATGAAGCTGGAAAAAAGACGGGAGCTGATAAATGATAGCATCGCCATACACAGAAATCTACAAAAGGTTTTTCTCCAAGAAAAGGAACTTGTTATGGCAAACCGATCCATAGGAGGCGAGAATGGAACAACTGCGGCTGATCTGGAGAAAATGGCAGTTTTTTTCCGAAGTCGTCTTTCGGAGATTGAGAGTAAGTACTACCAGCAAACCCTTAAAATTAGAAGGTTGCAGCACGAGATGATTTCCATATCGCAACAGCTGCTTGAACTAAACGCTCAAATTGATAAACCTACCAGCCTGGTAAAAGTAAAGGTTAACAGCGCAGCTGCAAAGACAACAGCGATGGAGCTTCGATATTTTATTGCCGATGCCGGCTGGAAACCCAATTACGATCTACGAATTGAGGATGTAAATTCGCCCCTTGGGCTTTTCTACAAGGCCAAGGTAAATCAAAACACAGGCGAGGACTGGAATGATGTACTGCTTACTCTCTCCTCGGGCGACCCATCCATTAGTAACTACAAGCCCGAACTCGACACCTACTACTTAACATTCGATAACTACTACACCCAAAGGAGTTCACTTGAGGCAGCAAAGCCATACTCTGGTTCCGTATCGGGTAGAGTAGTTGACGAAACAGGAGAACCCCTACCCGGTGTATCGATCATGATAAAGGGAACCACGCAGGGTGTTGTCACCGATATCGATGGGAGGTACTCCATTCAGGTTCCCAACGCAAACAGCAAATTGTTATACTCATTTATTGGGATGAAACCAATGGAACTACTGGCCAACTCATCTGTTCGGAACGTTAGGATGGAAAGCGATAATGTTGCGCTTGAGGAGGTTGTGGTGATGGGTTATGCCGCAGGATCAACTCCAGGGGTAAGAATTAGAGGAACCTCAACCCTTGCTCCAAAGATGAACGTTCAAATACCTATGGCCATTGAGAAAAGTCAGGTAGCCACCGAGTTTAAAATTGAGATGCCCTACACCATCCCATCCGACAATCAGGCTTATGATGTAACAGTTTTGGAATACACCGTTCCTGCCGAGTACAACTACGCTGCCGTTCCTAAACTATCAACCGATGCCTTTCTCGTGGCTAGTATACCCGACTGGCATCTATACGAGCTGCTCGATGGCGAAGTGAACCTATTCTTCAGGGGCATTTACCAAGGGAAAACCTACTTCGATTTAAGCTCCATAGAAGATACGCTCACTGTTTCGGTTGGTCGTGACCCCGATATCCAGATAAAGCGTGAGTCGAAGAAGGAGTTTGCACGACGAAGCTTTGTAGGTTCTAACAAGCGCGAACAGCGCGTTTGGGAAATCACGGTGAAAAACAACAAACTTTTCCCTGCAAACATTGTGATAGAGGATCAGTTTCCCATCTCTAAAATTAGTGACATTAAGATTGAGCAGGTTGACGCTCCGGGTGCATCAATTGATGAGGCAACAGGCAAAGTTAAATGGAACCTTAATCTGCAATCGGGCGAAACCCGAATCCTACAGGTAAAGTACACCGTTCGATATCCAAAGGACAGAAAACTATTGGTGGAATAAAGATTTTTCGCAACATAGTGGGAATTAAATGTAATGCTTTGTGGAACTCTGCGCCTCCTTTGTATCCTTTGTGGTTATATTACACCCATCACAAAGAGGGCGCAGAAAACAAAAAGGTATAATGCTACCATTTCCTTAAAAACACCCTCCAGAGCAACGATAGGTATACCAACTGCAAGAAGATTCCAATTACGCTAAACAGGGCAAAAGGCCCAAAACTGTTTATCTCCTCAAACGATCGGCAGGCCCAAAAGGTGGGTATGGGTGCGAGCAAATATTTCAATCCCCCAGGGATAAAGAATTGAGTAAAAGCAATTACAATTACGAAGCTAATCCCCTTAAGCACTGCTGCCGCCTCAATCTTATTCGATGAAATGCATAGCATTGTAAACGCCAGGATGGGTGCCAGCATTGAAACGTTAACGGAAAGAACAACCATCTTAACAAGTTCAATTGAAACAACACCGTTAAGGGCAAAAAAGAAGATAGAGTTAAACATACCAACTGCAACCATCGAGGCCACCCTAAGGCCAATGAGCTTGCTCAGATTAAAGGGCAAAACTCGCAGCACATGATTTATTCCACCATCCTTTTCGTCCATCATCACAAAACCCATTACAAAGGCAGGGAATATGGCCACCATAGCGCCAAACAAAAGGATAACCATAGGGGCATAGTCCGCAACCTCGGGAAAAAGCTCAATTAAGGCAGTGCCCCCAAACCGTATCAGCGGAACCATTAAAAAAGGGACAACCAACATCAGTACAAGGGAACTATCGCGCAGAATATTCCTTGTGTCTGCATACAAAACCGAAAGGTATGTCGAATGCATAGTAGTAGTTTTATTCGATTATGTGTTAAGCCGCCTCTATCATCTTTTCTTTATAAACCTTAAGAGCCCATTGCCAGGCAATGTAAATAGATACTGTAAGGATTGCTATCGAAAGTGTTACCTCCCACAGTTTAATATCACCAAAAGCCCCCGAGAGGAGTTTCAACGATGAGTGCGTTGGGATAATCCACATCAAATGCGATTGCCACAAGCCGAAGTAATCAACCAGAGGAATGCAGAATGGGGCTAAAAACATCGGAATTATCAGAATATACTGATTAAAGGTTTTTACCCTTTGTGCCCCCACAAATCCCAGCAGCAAAAAAAGAATGGATGTGAGCACCACTGCAACCGTTACTATCACGTACGATCCACCCGATTGAGATGCTAAAACCATAGACAGCGCTACAATTACTGCTGGAATTGACAAAGAAATTGATTTGGAAAGAAGGTACTGCCAAGGTTGCAAAGGGGTTACCACCAAGACCGAACTGGTACCGGCCTGCTTCTCAAACAGCACCATCACCCCAATGAAGATAAATCCCATCATCGAAGGGTCAGAAAAGATCAGAAGAGCTACAATATTGTTAGGGATATTCAGCAAGTATATCAGCACAATGTAAAGCGCCCCAATCCCTGTTGCCACAGGCAAAATTCCGTATTTAACTAGTAAAATTAAATCCCACTTAAGGAGATTCAAAAGAGTTTTCATAAAGATGATGTTTACGTTGTACTGTTTTGGTTTTTGCAATAAGTTGGCACTATAAAAAATTCTATCCACTTACCTTTAAGCTTTTTCCAGTGGTTCGTAAGAATACCTCCTCCAAGCTCTCCTCGCACGAGTGAATCGACTGCAGGTTGGGACTGCTAATACATCTTATAAATTCAGCATTTTGAGCCAATCCATTGATCTCAAATTCGTGGGCAACCAGTTTACCCTCATCGTGTGTTTCAACCTTTACTCTACGCTTGCCGTTCTGCAATTTAAGTTCGCGAGGCGAGCCAATTAGCTTCAGCTCACCATCCACCATAAAGGCAACCCGATCGCACAGCTCATCGGCATCATGCATATTGTGGGTGGTGAGAAATATGGTTTTGCCACGTTTCTTCAGATCGATAATTATATCCTTAATCATTCGGGCGTAACCTGGGTCGAGCCCCGATGTAGGCTCATCGAGAAACAGCAAGCTGGGATTATGCATAAGCGCTCGTACAAAGTTCAGGCGCATCTTCATCCCCTTAGAATAGGACTCCACTGGCTTTTTGGCGTGTTCCTCCAGCTCAACCATTCGCAGCAACTCAATTGGTTTATAGGCAACTGTTGGGTAAAACGATGCAAACAGCTTGAGGTTCTCCTCGCCCGTTAGCTTTAGGTAGTGGTTTGGTAACTCGAACCCCACCCCAATATTGGCAAAATAATCGCCATTCCATTTGCCCAAAGGGCGTTTCAGCACGTCTACCTCACCACGATATCCCTGTAAAAGCTTTATCAAAAGCTTTTGGGTGGTACTTTTACCCGCACCACTTGGCCCCAGAAAGCCAAATATTTCGCCCTCCTGCACATCGAACGTAATTTCCTTGACCGCTTCTACCTTCGATTTGGGGTAGGAATACGAAAGGTTTTTTACTGATATCATAGTGTGTCATTTTTGTGTTAGCTGTTTCCTTTGAGAAGATTAACAAATTCTGCTGTAGCCTTTCGTTCCTCGTTGTGGAGCGAGTCCAACTCACCGGTTACCACCGCGTGCAGCTCCATCCCATCGAGCATGGCAGCGTACATCTGTGCTAGTTTCCGAGTTGAAACGGCAGAAGATATCTCGCCTTTTGCTAATGCGCTTTCCAAAATTTGCACCAGTTTATCCTCCTCAAGCAAGTTCCCAACCTTTAAATCATTCCGGAACTCAGGGAACATGCTTATTGCTTGAAATAGAAGATTGAAAAAGTTGGAGTTCTCATTCATCTCCAGCATATTTTTATAGGCTTGAGCCTTTGAATCGATTATGCCAATTAAACTTGCCAATAGCGTATCCCCTTGCTTAGCTGGAGCAATACCCTCACCTAGCCCGGCGATGAAATGGGTAGTAATGGCTTGCCTGAAAAGCTCCTCCTTGCTTGTGAAATAATGATAAAAAGCCCCCTTCGACAGACCCGATACCCTCACCAACTCATTCATCGAAACCTTGTCGTAACCTTTTTCAAGGAATAACCGAAAGGCTTCAAACAGTATAAAATCTTTAGTTTTCACCATAAAACATACCGACCGTTTGGTTGGTAAAGGTAATAAAAAAATTAAAGGAGCAAACTTTAACGAGAAAATTTACAGTAACCGAGGTAGAAATTATGGGCAGAGAAACATTTTTAATTAACTTTGATATATCTATAAATTAATTAGTTACTCAAACAAACTCATTCTTTATGTGGAAAGAATGGTTCAGCTACTCAAAATTACAGCGATATGGAATTATAACGCTTTCATTTCTTGTTGTGCTTTGTGCTCTTTTTCCATTTATTCACCAAACATTTATTTATACCCCCGATCCAATTCTTGAGTCGAACAGTTTTTATGCTATAGATAGTTTCTTGAACACCCTCTCCTACTCTAAGCCAAAGCCTAAGCCAAGTTTCTCGATGGTTGAAGAAGAAAGGCCACCGACACAAAAAGCGGAACGTTTTTATTTCGATCCGAATACAGTAAGCACTTCGGAGTTAGTCCGAATGGGATTATCGTTAAAGCAAGCTGCTGTAATTGAAAACTATAGACAAAAAGGAGGACAATTTCGCCAACCCGAAGATTTTGCCAAAATGTATGTAATCGATTCCTCTTTGTTTGCACAGATAAAGCCATACATACAAATTAAACCAATTAAGGAACCGGAATTGAAATTGGCTGAGAAAAGCACCAACGAATATGAAGCCCCTAAAAAAGAAGAGACAAAGATTTATCTTGACCTAAACACAGTGGATACCCTTGAGATAACTAGAATACGAGGTATTGGTCGTGGTTATGCCCGACGAATTATTTCGTACAGACAGCTGCTTGGAGGTTTTTACAACATCAATCAGCTATTGGAGGTATACGGGTTCCCCCAGGAGTTGCTGGTATCAATCAACGATCAGGTTTGGGTAGATACCCTTGCCATCAAAAAAATCAACATAAACCTTGTGGACTACGAAGAGCTTAGAAAACACCCTTATCTTACCGATTATCAAGCCCGAGCAATTATATACTATCGCGAAACTATGGGCAACTACAATTCGGCTAAAGAGTTAACAACAAACAAGTTGCTAGACTCAAGCACTTACCTCAAGTTCAGGCCCTATATCACCTTAAACTAGCCAACAGCCTCGCTAAGCAACTTTTAGTGTTTGGAGTATACCTCAAAGCGTTATCTTTGCAATAAACATTAGCCTTTTATGTCACAGCCCAAATATTCCATAGTTGTTCCAGTATATAACCGACCCAACGAGGTTGATGAGTTGCTCCAAAGTTTAACCGAGCAGAACTATAAAGATTTTGAGATAGTTATTGTTGAGGATGGATCGAGCGAACCTTGTGAGGAGATTGTAAAAAAGTATAGCCAATCACTAGCTATACAATATCACACAAAAGAAAACACTGGTCCTGGCACAACGCGTAATTACGGGGCAGTAAAATCGCAGGGCGAATTTATTATCTTTTTCGACTCCGACTGCATTATCCCCAAAAACTACATTAGTGAGGTTGATTATGAACTAAGCGTTAAACCTGTGGATGCTTTTGGAGGCCCCGACAGAGCTCACGAATCGTTTACACCTACGCAAAAGGCCATTAACTACTCCATGACATCGTTTTTCACAACAGGCGGAATTCGAGGGGGTAAAGAAAGGCTTGATAAGTTCTACCCTCGCAGCTTCAATATGGGAATATCGCGAAAGGTTTTTGATGAAACCAAAGGCTTCTCAACCCTAAGGTTTGGCGAGGATATCGATTTTAGCATACGAATTCTCAAAGCAGGATTTTCAACACGTCTATTCCCCAATGCTTTTGTTTATCATAAGCGACGCACCGATTTTAGAAAGTTTTACCGACAGGTTTATAACTCGGGTATCGCTCGGATTAACCTCAACATTCTTCATCCCAAAAGTTTAAAATTGGTACACCTTTTACCATCGGCATTTGTGGTTGCAATGACAGTTTTTGTTATCTGCGGATTTTTTTGTCCCTACTCTCTCCTTGTTCCCATTACTTATTCAATACTTATTTTATCAAACTCATTGATTCTTACCAGAAGTTTTAAAGTAGCAACACTTAGCATTGCTGCGGCCTGGGTACAACTTTATGGTTACGGGTTGGGATTCATGCATGCCGTTTGGCATAGGATTATTCTAAAACGATCGATATTTAACGCATTCGAGAATAATTTTTACAATTAGATATATCATAACAGTTTACCATTTGGTTTAAAATTTGTTAGTACAATGTTTCCTATGTAAAAAAACACTTTTATTTGCTACCTTGCATAAAATATTAAACCCATGAAAAGTCGCACCCTTCTCCTTGTAGCAATTGTATTTATCGCCATTGCCTGCAACTCCAATAGCGAAAAAATTGAACTCGCTTCAATTGCCGACGAGTCTGCTCCAATGGCCAGAATGGCTCATGATGGAGCAGTTCATAACATGAAGGGCAATGAATTCAGCACCGAGGCGGACCGTTCGACTGGAACTCAAAAGCTTATCCGAAATGCACACCTATCCATTGAAGTAGAAAACTACGAGGAATCGCGGCCTTTGCTCGACTCAATTGTCAAGCGACACAAGGGTTGGATATCATCAGAAAACCTAAATAATTATGAACAACGAATTTCAAACCTCATAGTAATTAGGGTGCCCGCAGTTTCGTTAGATCAAATTGTTGACGACCTGCAGAAGATTGCCAAAAGAATAGAGAGCAAAAGTGTCAACAGCACCGATGTAACAGAGGAATACATTGACATTGAAAGTAGGTTAAGCAATCAGAGGGAGGTGGAGAAAAAGTTTATCACCCTGTTGCAACGCACCAACTCGATTAATGATATACTGCAAATTGAAAGCAAACTTGCGGAAATCCGAGGCAATATCGAATCGATTGAAGGAAGGCTTAGGTATTTAAATAACAGGGTGGATTACAGCACTGTAAATCTGAATATCTACCAAAACCTTGATTTTAAATACATTCCAGAACCAATGGAAAGTTTTTGGGAACGCCTAAAAACTTCGTTACATAGAGGATGGAAAGGATTTGTGAGTTTCATTATTTTAGTAATTGGCTTGTGGCCTCTCTGGGTTCTTGTTGGGATATCAATTTTTGCTTTTGGAAAAGTAAAGTCCCGCAGAAAACTCAGAAACAAAACCAAAGGAACATCCAATGATTCGCAATCTAGCTAAAACAATTCATCAGCAATAAGTACAATTATGAAGTTGTTATCATTACTCTTCCTGTTTTTGTGCAGCTTAGCGTCATTCGCTCAAACAAGCCAAGAGCTTATGCTCAAAGCCAACCTTCTGCATGAACAGGGAGATTATCCAGGAGCAATCAACACTCTCAATCAAGCAATTCAGCTTGATCCAGTAAACAAGCACGCCTATATTTTCCGTGGTGATTCAAAAGTCGAGTCGGGCGATATACAGGGAGCAATAGAGGATTATGACAAGGCTTTAGAAATTGATTACCGATTTGCCATTGCTTACTACTACCGAGCAAATGCTAAGATGAAGATTCAAGATTTTGAAGGTGCGGTCTCCGATTTTAATGAGCTGGTTAAAATTGCACCCCAATTCGCCATGGCATACAACAACAGAGGATTAGCCAAAGCTGAACTTAAGGATTATAAAGGTGCCATTTCGGATTTTAACAAAGCCGTAGAGATTGACTCGCGGTTCGTTATGGCCTATGTAAACAGGGGGAAAACCCGGGTTGATGTTTACGATCTGCAAGGCGCAGTGATGGATCTTAACCATGCAATAGTTATCGACCCCACCAATTCTGAGGCATACTACTACAGAGGGCTATCCAAAATATTGCAAGGGCTAAAAAAGAATGGTTGTCTCGATTTAGACAAAGCGCTAGAACTTGGTAGAGTTGAAACCCAATTCCTCATCAGAGAATTTTGCAAAGAGAACGCACCACCCCCTAGACGTAGAAGGTGAAAAACTTAAATATCCTAACTCAACTTTCGCAAGCAATATATTAACACATATATGCCTGTATTTATGCACTTTAAATATTATTCTTTGCGATTTTTGTGTCTTCTTTGTGTTTTTTGTGTAATAGTAAAAGAGTT
>DDWD01000154.1 GCA_002345825.1 Bacteroidales bacterium UBA2295 | reverse complement strand
ATTGTATTTGGTTATTGATAAAACTACTACAGGCGAGAGCCTCAGGGCTAAGGCTACCGAGCTAATTGAAGAAAACCAATATCCATTCACAACTGAAATTCTCTCAAATTTTTCGATTAATGAGCTGCAGGAGTACTCAAGTGCATTAGGCGATGGAGATGTTATGCTTTTTATCCTTTTTAACATCGATAGGCTGAATAACTACTTATCTTTTGAGGAGGTTGTAACCTTGGTATCACAGGTTAGCACCATTCCCATTTATGGAACTTGGGGGTTTTACCTAAACAATGGAATTGTTGGCGGGAAAATTATAATGGGTCAATCGCATGGTTATCAGGCAGGTTTGGTTGGAGTAAGAATACTCAACGGGGAGGATGTGAATAGCATAAAACCAATGCAAGGGCCAACTTATTATGCATTTAATCATACTTACCTAAAATTGCATAGCATAAAAAAATCCTTACTGCCCAAGGAAAGGATGGTAATTAACTCGCCGTACCAATTTATTCGTCGCAATTTTCAATTGCTTATAGGCTTTGCATTGATAACAGGAGTGCTACTGATTATCATACTACTATTATTGTCGCTTAATAGGCTTAAAAAAAGGAAGCTGATATCGGAGCGCCTTTATGCAGAGCAGTTAAACGAGCAGAATGCGCAGCTGGAGGAGGCCAAGGAGAAAGCCGATGAGAGCAATAGGCTAAAAAGTGCTTTTTTGGCCAATATGAGCCATGAGATTCGCACTCCAATGAACGGTATTGTTGGTTTTGCCAAGCTGCTCAAGCTGCGTCCCGATTTGCCCCAAAAGAAGGTGAATCAGTATGTCGATATTATCACAGGGAACTCAAGAATATTGCTCAACCTAATTAACGATATTATTGATATCTCAAAGATTGAGGCCAACCAGCTGGAAATTAAATCGGCACCCTCCGATATCAATAAGTTATTATACGATTTGTACTTGATGTATAGCTCCGAGAAGAATAGGATAAAGAAGGCCGATATAGATATGCGTTTCAATGTGCCATTTGAGTACAGCCAAATGGTTGTGCAAACCGATGTTGACAGGTTGCGTCAGGTGCTAATGAATTTACTGAGCAATGCCCTTAAGTTTACCGAGAAAGGTAGGATAGAGTTTGGCTATAATCTAAAGGGCGATAATCTTTACTTTTATGTTGAGGATACAGGTATTGGGGTGAGAAGCGAACAGGTTGATATGATCTTTGATAGATTTCGTCAGGCCGATGAGACATCTTCCAGAGCCTATGGTGGTTCAGGATTAGGTTTGGCCATTTGCAAAGGAATAGTAAATAATATGGGAGGGAGTATAGGCGTAAAGTCCGATGGTGCCACTGGCTCTCACTTTTGGTTTACCCTACCCTTTAACCCCGTAACGGATCAAAATATTCTGAGGATAAAATCCGAACCCAGATCCGAATATCCTAATTGGATAAATAAAACTATTCTTGCTGTTGAGGATGTTGAGGAGTCGCTGACATTGCTCGATGAGATTATAACCCCAACAAAGGCAACCTTTATTGGCGTAAATAATGCCGAAAAGGCCATCGATATTTGCAAGGCCAGAAGCGATATTCATTTGGTTTTAATGGACTTGCAGCTGCCCGGGATGGATGGATATCAGGCAACTCGAGAAATCAAGGCCCTAAGGCCATTGCTACCAATAATTGCCCAAACAGCCAACGCAATGGTCGACGATAGAGATATGGCCATTGAGGCTGGCTGCAACGATTACTTGCCAAAGCCTATTAGCATTGATGATTTATACACCCTAGTCTCAAAGTATTTCTAGCTTGCTATTTAGCATTGCACTCGAATTTTCACTCTTCACTTTAATGTAAATGCAAGGGCATCTATTCATTATGCTGTTAATGTCTTTGGAACATATTAAACCTTTTTCGATATTTGCACTCCCATTACTGGCGTTTTTATTCTCATTTAAATACCAATATTTAGGTATTGTGTGAATCGAATAACAGCCCCATCTTTGCAGCATGAAAGCAGGTATGACATATTGGATTAAAAAAACTTTAGCCATTTTATTATTGGGTGTTATTGGGCTACTTATGCTCAACAATGCCCTTTATATGCACCTGCACCGTATGGCCGATGGGACTTTAATTGTGCATGCACACCCTTTTAGCAAGTCCAATCAAACGGATGACCCTGCCCAAACACACAAGCATACCAAAGTAGAAATTTTGGTTTTTAGTAACTTGCTCATTCTATTTGCTGTTGGGTTATTTCAGATGGTTAAGAGCTTGGTTCAGCCCAAACTAATTAAGCGCTACTACTTATTACAGTTTCTGGGTTTACGTTCCCGCAGAATTACCTCCAACAGAGCCCCACCATTGTACGCATAGTAGTAACTACTCTACTTTAGTAACTCCTTTTTGTTTCAACCCATTCTATTTTTTCTATTAATATGGCAGTATATGTCATATTGAACAACATAAACTATATATGAAATCTATTATAGCTTTTTGCCTTTCGTTTCTCTTTTTAGCAACAACAGAATCTTTTGCCCAACAGGGACAAGGCCGTCATCACGACCATAAACATCAATATGGTGTAAAGCGAAAAAGCGATGCACACCTTGTTGGTCACATACTCAATGGTGGCGAGCATATCCCATTTGCCAATGTGGTGCTTAAGGGAACAACCATTGGAACATCTACCGATGAAACGGGCCATTATCGCATTGTGAATATCCCAGAGGGAACCTATACCGTTGTGGCAACTGCCATTGGTTACACAAGTGCCCAAAAGGAAGTAACTATTGTAGCAGGACAAACCCTTGAACTTAACTTCAAAATGTCGGAGGATGCCATTGGTCTGGATGAGATTGTTGTTACCGGCGACCGTAATGAGCAGCGTCGTCGCGAATCGTCCGTTGTGGTGAATACCGTTACTCCCAAAATATTTTCAATGACTCAATCAGTTGTACTTAGCGAGGGTTTGAACTTTAGCCCTGGGCTACGAATGGAGAATAACTGCCAAAACTGTGGGTTTACTCAGCTACGGATGAACGGTTTGGAAGGACCCTACTCGCAAATTCTTATCAATAGCCGTCCAATTTTTAGCGGGTTGGCCGGAGTTTATGGCTTGGAACTTA
>DDWD01000098.1 GCA_002345825.1 Bacteroidales bacterium UBA2295 | reverse complement strand
GTTGATATTGGGAAACTCACACCCGTATAACAACAAATTTTTGCTAAATCTATGGCAAAATAGTATTACCTATCCAATCATTTAAAAATTATTGGCTATTTTGCGCTCAAACTAAAAATTTAATATTTATGAGAAATTTTTTGATTATTGCACTCTCACTTACCCTACTTGCATCGTGCGGAACGAATGGCCTAAAGGAAACGACAATTAGCGGACAAGTCGAAAATTTTGATAACGATTTTGCTTTACTACATAGTAAAGGCATAACCGATACCATTTGGTTAGCAGACGATGGAAGTTTCACACACACCGTAATGATTAGCGATCCCTGTTACCTCAGGATAAGAGCAGGGCGAAATAGCAACTTGCTATACCTTAACCCCGGAGGAGATATTAAACTTGATGTTGATATCAAAAACCCTACAGAGAATCCATTTAAAGCAGGGTCCTTACTACAGCAGAATAGCACGCTATACGATGTTAACCAAACAGTAAATAGCGTGGCTAAGGATTTTAGATCTCTTTACACTCTTTCTCAAGAAGATTTTGCTAGTACAATCGACTCGTTAAAAATTCTAACAAGTACAATGATAGAGAGGGTTAAAGGGACTGATAAAGGTTTTGCCTCGCTGGAAAATGCACGTATCGATTACCTTTTTGCTAGTTGGAAGTACAATTACCCAGAGTACAATGCAAGGTTATCGGGCAACGAGTTTGAGCCTAACCTAGACGACTACGCATTTGTTAACCAATTTGATTTTGGGAACAAGAAGCACTTCTCCATGAGCGAATACACCTCGCTAATCGAAAATCATATCAACAATATCTACTACAACGAAATAGCTAGGGACGAGCACAAAGGGAAGTCGGTTTTTGAGCAAACCCTAATACTATTCGATATGATTGACAGCTTGGTACCTGATCAAACAATGCAGGATTACTATAAGCATAACTCAACATCCGAAGCGGTTAAATGGTCGAGCCTTGAGATTGCTAAGAATGTGGCAGAGCATTTTGTTGCAACAGCAAAAAGTGACGAGTATAGGACAATAATCGAAAGAGATTTGGCAAAACGGATGCTTCTTGCTCCTGGGCAACCCGCACCTGAATTTACACTAACTAGTATCGATGGCAAAGAGTACTCACTAAGCGATTTTAAAGGACAGATAGTTTATTTAGATTTTTGGGCCTCATGGTGCGGCCCCTGCCTTAGGGAAATTCCTTCGCTGTTAAAGCTTAAGGATGCCTATAAAGGTAAACCCATTGCTTTTGTAGCCATTTCAATAGACGACGATAAATCGGCTTGGGAAAAAATGGTTAACGAGAAGCAGCTAAAAGGTTACCAGCTACATGCCGAAAAGGCCTGGCAGTCCGATGCTGCAAAGCATTACCAAGTGTACGGTGTACCAACCTTTGTACTAATTGATGGTGAAGGTAAGATTATTGAGTATCCAGCCACTCGTCCGTCGGACCCAGAGACAGTACTTACAATTGATAAGCATTTGAAACAGCTGTAGCCGTTAACAAAAAAGGCTTGGAGTTTTCCAAGCCTTTTTTTTGTAATTATCAGAACATTAAAAACTAGCCAATTGCTTTTCCAGCTCAGGGGTTTTAGTCATCCAAAAAATTAACGTTTCGCCAAACTCTTTATCGCCAGCTTTTTGCTCAACCACAATGGGCACCAAATTCTCAAACGATTCCCAGCGTTGTGCTTCCTCCTCGCTATGCGCCTGTGCTCCCGAAAGCATATACATTGTTCGTTGTATAGTATCGAGCGTAGTGATGTAACGTGGATAAAACGGGAAGTTAGTTTGCTCTGTGTTAGCGCTTTTGCCTATGTAAGTCTTATCGCTAATAATAAGATCTAGGCTACCTACTCCTTCTACCTTGTTATTGTATACAATGGCCGTGTCGTTAACAATTATCCCCAACCCTTTAAGTTGATTTCTAGATAAGTGCATTAATGAGGAGGAAAAATCTACCTGTTTATCCTGCTCGCTCGGGTTATGGGATTTACAGCCCCAAAATGTTGCTATTAGAAAAGCAAAAACAATCAGTCCCGTTTTCATTCTACAAATCTTTTTAAGTACCAAGCTACACCAAAAGCATATTCCTGCGTAGCGAATCGAGCACATTGTCCTCAATGCGTCGCTCAATGTTTTCGGTAGGAATCACTTCGAATTTCTCGCCAACAATGTGCTCGTATAGTTCAATGTATCGCTCGCTGATACTATCAACAATCTCCTCGGTCATTTCGGGCACCTGCTGACCAGGATTGCCCATAAAGCCATTCTCCATTAGCCACTCGCGCACAAACTCCTTTGATAGCTGGCGTTGTGGCTCGCCCTTGTCAAATCTCTCCTGATAGCCCTCGAGATAGAAATAGCGCGATGAATCTGGTGTATGCACCTCATCAATAAGGTATATTTGGCCATCCTTCTTGCCAAACTCATACTTGGTATCAACAAGGATAAGACCTCGCTCGTTGGCCATCTTTTGGCCATGCTCAAACAGTTTCAGGGTGTACTCTTCGAGCTTATTGTAATCCTCCTCTGACACAAGACCCTGTACTAAAATCTCTTCGCGCGAGATATTCTCGTCGTGCGCTCCCTGCTCAGCTTTTGTAGTGGGTGTAATTATTGGCGTGGGAAAGGCTTCATGCTCGCGCATTCCGTCGGGAATTTGCACTCCGCAAATTTGTCGAGCACCCTTCTTGTATTCGCGCCATGAACTACCGGTTAGGTATCCACGGATAATCATTTCAACAGGAAAAGGCTCGCACCTATGGCCAATGGTCACCATTGGGTCGGGAGTATCAATTTTCCAGTTGGGCACAATGTGACTTGTAGCATCGAGAAATTTTGATGCAATTTGATTTAGCACCTGTCCCTTGAATGGGATTCCTTTGGGAAGCACTACATCAAAAGCCGAAATGCGATCGGAAACCAACATAACCAGCACATCGGAAGCCAATGTGTAAACATCGCGAACTTTACCATGGTAAACATCGGTTTGCTCAGGAAACTTAAAGTTTGATTTTACAACTGCTTTGTTCATAGCCAAATATTTATTTTTGATTACTATTCTCCTCGTTGTTTTTCGATAGCTTGTCGAATGCATGCACTATGTACTTCACCAGTCTATGCCTAATGATATCTCTAGAATCGAAATGTATTATGGATAAACCAGGTATATCCTGTAGTAGCTTTAGGGTTGGAATCAGCCCAGAATCTTCCTTACGGGGTAAATCTATTTGGGTAATATCACCAGTTACTATGAACTTGGCATTATTACCCATACGGGTAAGGAACATCTTCATTTGGTTCATACTAGTATTCTGAGCCTCATCGAGAATAACAAAGGCGTTATCGAGCGTTCGGCCACGCATATATGCAAGTGGTGCAATCTGTACCGTGCCGTCCTCCATGTATTCGTTGAGCTTGCGAGCCGGAATCATATCGTTAAGCGCATCGTAAAGCGGTTGTAAATATGGATCGAGCTTTTCTTTTAAATCGCCTGGCAAAAACCCTAGGCGTTCACCAGCCTCCACAGCAGGGCGGGTTAGGATAATGCGTTTAACCTCCTTATTTTTAAGTGCTCTAACAGCTAAAGCAATGGCTGTATAGGTTTTGCCAGAACCAGCAGGGCCAATGGCAAACAGCAAATCATTCTCACGATATTTATCAACCAGCATCCGCTGATTAACGGTTCGTGCCTTAATAATTCTTCCGTTGTTTCCGTAAACAAGTGCCTCCCCAAAGTCCTCCTCGGCTTGCGAAATTGAATCATCGGTTTCGTGCAAAAAATCCTTAACATTGTCTTCAGTTAGCCTGTTGTACCTGCGGAAGAAGTCAATCATCCTGTTGATTTTCTCCTCTAGCACTTGGATTTCCTTTTCCTCTCCAAGCACTTTAATCTCATCGCCACGGGCAATAAGCTTTAACTTAGGAAAATGTGATGTGATAAGGTTGAAGTTGACGTTATTTACGCCATATAGGGCAAGTGGATCAATCCCTTCAATTAGAATAAGTCGTTCGTTCATTCAGCGCAATTCCATTTGTATAAAATGATTATCGCATACAAAAGTAGTAAAATTCTATCATATCTAACGAGGATAGAATCATTTGGACAAACCATATCTGCACTAATATGCAAACAGTTAATTAGTTTAACAGCCAAAACAACAACACTTTATCAACTTGATATACAAGTACTTTTAAGCGCTGCCACTATCTCGAAAACCACAATCAAAAATTTTAATGTTAGCTCGGGGCGGAAGAAAAACATCTAAATCTAAGCAATTATGGGTAAATCTTTTTTTATCTTTATAGTTAGATACAAAATCAACAAACTAAAACATAAATAAAATGCAATCACTAAAACTATTATTGCTCGTATTATTCTCACTGTGCATAGTGGGCACCACTTACGGGCAGGTTACCGAACCTGAGGCAACGCTAAAAAAACAATCTATCGACACCATTCCTGGATGGAAGACTGGCGGGGTTGCTGGAATAAACCTAGCCCAAACCGCGCTGGTAAACTGGGCTGCAGGTGGTGAAAAGTCGTTTGCCATAAATGGCATTTTAAGCATATTTGCCAATTACAACAAGGACAACACAACCTGGGATAACTCCTTAGACATTGGGTATGGCCTGCTAAATCAGGGCGATAGCGAAGAGTTTAAAAAAACCGACGACAAGATCGACCTTTTATCTAAATACGGACGTAAAGCCTACAAAAAATTGTATTACGCCGGGCTGTTCAACTTTAAATCGCAGATGACGGCAGGTTACAATTATAAAGCTGATGGCACTAAAGATAGGATATCCGATGCTTTTTCTCCCGCCTACTTCATCACAGCCATTGGTATGGACTATAAGCCAACAAACTATCTCAGCATATTTGCTGCTCCCATAACCGGTAAAATGACATTCGTACTGGATGAGGCCCTTTCGCAAGCAGGTGCATTTGGAGTAGACCCAGGGGAGAAAAGTCTTAGGGAGTTTGGTGGTTACGTTCGCATAATTTTTTCTAAGAACGATTTTGAAAACGAGCTATTTAAAAATATCTCATTAACATCAAAACTCGACCTATTCTCCAATTACCTTGAAAATCCAGATAATGTTGTGGTAAACTGGGAAAACCTAATCAGCCTTAAAATCAATAAATTTTTAAACGTAAACTTTAACACCCACCTAATATACGACGATAAAATACTTATTGCCAAGGAGGTTGATGGAGTTGAGGAGGTTGCCCCCCGAATACAATTCAAGGAGATATTTGGAGTTGGAATTTCATTTAAATTTTAACAATATCGATCATGAAAATCCTAAAAGAGTTTAAGGTATTTGCCATGAAAGGCAATGTTGTTGATATGGCTGTGGGTATTATTATTGGTGTAGCATTTGGCAAAATCGTTTCATCGGTTGTAAACGATATAATAATGCCACCCATTGGTTTACTTGTTGGCGGGGTTGATTTTAAAGATCTTAGTATTGTACTTAAGGAAGCCTCCGAAGAGGCCGCTGCAATTACCATAAATTATGGAAACTTTATACAAGTAATTTTTGATTTTCTTATTGTTGCATTTGCCGTTTTCATGCTAATTAAAGCTATTAATGCAACCAAAAAGAAAAAGGAAGAAGCGCCTGCTCCTCCCCCAGCACCATCAAAACAAGAAGAGCTGCTTACTGAAATTAGAGACTTGCTCAAAAAATAATGTGAGATAATAATTTTTATTCGCCTAGAAAAAGGGAAGCCCCAAGTTCACATTTAATATTGTGAATTTGGGGCTTAAATTTATTCTTTTTAAGGCTCTTCTACCAATTTCGTGGATAAAACTCAACTAAGATAATACATTGATATTCAGCAAAATTTAAAGACAGTTGTCAGGATTGGCCTTGTTTTCAGCTTCTGTATTCGGACCTCAATCCAGTCGCACATCTTTATATTAACCTCAAACGATACAAATCCTCCACAAATAAATAGGTAGTACCCTTATTTAGAATTTATACTCGTTCTCCTCAATTAGCTTATCGGCTATGCTACGGCGCGCGGCCAGAACGTTAACACCCGCAACACGGGTTAGCGTTTTTACTGCCTTAACCAACTTTTCTGCCTCATTAACATCCTCAATGCTTGAGTAGATAGCATCTTTAGCATTTTTACGCAGTAGGCTTGCTGCATCGTAAACAAATACATCGAGCATATTGCGGTATATCTCGTTAGTTCCTTTTAGGCCTTCTAACTTCTCAATCCTTAGGGCCATGGATTCAACAGCGTAAAGTTCCATTATCATATTGGCCAGGTTATTTACAACCTCTTGCTCCTGCATAAACTTACGGCCCAATGCCTGAGTTGTGCTCTGAATGGTAAGCATTATGGCTTTTTTGTAGTTACTAATGTAACGACGCTTTTGCTCAAAATAGTTCTCACCCTCTTTTGCCCCATCGGTAATAGCATCTAGATTTTTGTGAAGTTCCTCGGCCATTT
>DDWD01000073.1 GCA_002345825.1 Bacteroidales bacterium UBA2295 | reverse complement strand
AGAATATAGTATCCCCATTACCGTAATACTTTTTTTTGCCATTCCAATCATTTTTACACTGTTCTATGGACGAACATTTTGCGCAGGGGTTTGTCCTTTGGGTGCTATTCAGGATGTTTTTTTATTCAAACCCATTAGTTTAAAGCCTTGGCTTCTAAAAGTTTTAGGATTGATTCCCTTTCTTTATTTAGGTATCTCCATTCTATACGCCGCAACGGCAACCGATTTTGTTATTTGTCGCTACGACCCATTTGTTGGCATTTTTAGGCTCGATGCAACATTTATGATGTTTGCTCTTGGCGGGGCATTGCTACTAATAGGTGTGTTTGTTGCACGACCCTACTGCCGTTTCTTGTGTCCCTACGGAGTAATACTAAATTTGGTGAGCCGTGTTTCCAAAAAACATTTAACCATCACGCCATCGGCGTGTATTCAGTGCAAACTGTGCGAGGATTCTTGTCCGTTCGATGCCATTGAAAAACCCGTTCCAGCAAAGGAAAGGGAGGATAGCAAAACGGCTGTAAGCCGAATGATTCGACTTGCTGTTATTATCCCATTGCTAGTATTAGCGGGCGGTTTTGTTGGATCGCAGTTTCACGAGAATTTAGCTAGGGTAAATCCCACGGTTCAGCTGGCTCAGGAGATAATGAATTTTGATGAATCTCAACCAGAAAGTTTTGAAGTTACAGCATTCCGATCGGCAGGGCGATCAGCCCAAGATCTTTACAAAGAGGCAGCAGCAATAGTTCATAAGTTTTACATTGGTGGCTGGGTTTTGGGCGGTTTTATTGGTCTAACCTTTGGACTAACATTAGCCAGCCTATCAATTTTTAGGTATCGGGAGGATTACGAACCCAATAAGGGAACCTGCTTGAGTTGTGCCCGTTGCGTTGATTATTGTCCGGTTAAGGAGGAGTTATAAGTTTATATCGTATTATAAAAAGTGAGTATGAATACAAAGCTTAATGATATTATCGAAAATGTTCGCCTCTGGAAAAGGGTTGCCCTTATTGCAGGGGTGTATTCTTTCATCTTTTCCATTCTAATTATAGCAAACTTTGTTCAGGTTAATAGGGTTGATCCAGTAAATACAACGGTTATAAACGCTCTTGTGGAGCGTTTAAGCCAAAACCCCGATGATGTGGAGCTTCGCGAGGAGATCCGTCAGCTCGATTTGCTTGCCCGCAAAGCTTACTTCACAAATCAATGGCAAATTCGCTACGGGGGATATATGCTTGCAATTGGAGTATTGGTGCTAATTATTGCAATGCAATTTATAAGTATAGGGAAGAAGAATTTACCCAATGTTGATGGCAAGGAGGATTATAAATATTATATTTTACAAAAAAAGGCACGCTTTTGGGTCTCCGTAGGCGGTGCTACCATTGTTGTTCTTGCGCTGGTATTTGCCTTTTTAACTCAGAATCAGCTAAAGGATACTTTTCAAAGAAAGGCTATCGCAACGAGTAATACAAATCAGGAAGAAACACCTCCAGCACCTATTTTGAATGAACTAGTACCTATTGCAGAGGATGAAGTTCAAGTTGTTGAGCAGGATATTGAAGCGAAAGAAATAGTTGAGCAAGAACAATCGACTCCCGTAAAAGTGGAGGAAAAGCAGGAAGTTTCTGCTCCACAACCAAAAGAAAAGGTTAGCGAATACGCCTCCAACGAGGAGATGAAGAAGAACTTTCCCAGTTTAAGGGGCTTTGGAGGAATTGGCATAGCGTATCAAAAGAATATTCCCATTAGCTGGGATGGCGAGTCGGGCGAGAACATCCTGTGGAAAACTCAAATACCCCTTAAAGGGTACAACTCCCCTGTGGTTTGGGAGGGCAAAGTTTTCCTTGCTGGCGCAAACGCAACCAAGCGCGAGCTGTACTGCTTCGATGCCAATACAGGCAAAATTTTATGGACTGTTAATGCCGATAATATTCAGGGTACGCCCGTAAAATCGCCCAGCGTAAGGGACGATACGGGTCATTCTGCACCAACCGTTGCTACGGATGGTAGGCGTGTTTTTGCCATCTTCTCCAATGGCGATATAATAGCTGCCGATATGCAGGGCAAAAGGGTGTGGGCCAAAAACTTGGGGCTTCCCCAGAATCATTACGGACATTCATCGTCGCTAATAACATATAAGAATTTGGTAATTGTTCAATGGGACGATAGTAAAACGCCAAAAATTATGGCATTATCATCAACTACTGGTGAAGAGGTGTGGAGCACTCCCCGAAAGGTGAAGGTATCCTGGGCTTCGCCCATTCTGGTGAATACTGGCAAACGCGACGAGCTAATGCTGATTTCTGAACCATCAATAGCATCCTACGACCCAGCAACCGGCAAGGAGCTGTGGAGCATCGAGGGGATGTACGGCGAGGTTGGCCCATCGCTGGCCTATGCCAACGGAATGGTGTTTGGAGTTAACGAGTACGCAATGATAATGGCTGTAAAGGCTGGCGATACTCCCGAGCTAATCTGGGAAGATTCCGATTACTTATCAGATATCCCAAGTCCTGTGGCAACCGATAAGCATCTGTTTTTGCCAACTACCTACGGAGCAGTGGCCTGCTACGATGCGAAGACTGGTGCAATGAACTGGGATCACGATTTTGACCAAGGTTTTTTTGCCTCGCCAATGATTGCCGAAGGCAGAGTTTATCTTCTCGATAAATCGGGTGTAATGCAAATTATTAGGGCTAGCGAGGAGTTTGAGCAGATTGGTCAAGCAAGTCTGGGCGAGGCAACGGTTGCTACTCCTGCATTTGCCAATGGACGAATATTTATAAGGGGAGAAAAGAACTTGTATTGTATAGGTGAGTAGCTTTATGGAAAACGATATAATAAAAATAGTTGATGGCATTGTAGAAAAAACGGGGGGAACCGTTGATGCGGTTATTCCAATTCTGCAGGAGATACAGAATCATTACAATTATCTTCCACAGGAAGCGTTGGAAAGGGTTTGTCAAACAACCGATATTACTCCCTCAAGAATTTACGGAATATCAACATTCTACACCCAGTTCAGGCATAAGCCTGTAGGTAAGCATATGATTAAGGTATGCGTGGGCACAGCCTGCCACGTAAAGGGTGCCACGCTGGTGTACGACTCGTTTAAGCGCAGTCTAAATATCCCCGATAATGACGATACCGATGCCGAAGGGCTTTTCACCGTTGAAAAGGTGGCTTGTTTGGGATGTTGCACCATTGCACCCGTAGTGCAAATCGATAGCCTAACCTATGGCTACGTAACCTCTGAAACTGTACCCGAGGTAATTTCCGATTTTCTGGCATCAAGCAACGGAAAGTCAAACGGAACAGTTCCTTTTGTTGATAGCAAGGAGCTTCAGGGCGAGATTAGGATTGGACTTGGCTCGTGCTGTGTGGCCAGCGGTAGTTTTGAGGTGAAGGAACAGTTGGACAAAACGTTGATTAAAAGCAAAATCAATGTGAATGTAAAGCACGTTGGTTGTGTGGGTATTTGCAATCAGGTTCCAATGCTCGAGGTGCATAAACCCAACGAGGCTCCGGTTTACTACACCAAAATCAAACCCGATGAGGTAAGAGAGGTAATTCACCGCCATTTCAAACCTTCAAGCCCATTTACTAGGTTAAGGGACACTCTTTATGGGGTGTTCGATAATTTGGTTTTCGATAGCGTTCCCAAATCAATTAAGCGATACTCATCCGAGAGAGTAAATACTCCCGTTGCTGAGTTTCTAAAGGGACAAATAAACATTGCAACCGAGCACAGAGGGATTTTAAAACCTTCTGATATTGATGAGTATATGAGTTTGGGTGGCTTTGTTGCACTGGAGGAGTGTTTGAAAAGAAAATCTCCGCTTGAGGTAATCGACACAATCAAGGAGAGCGGTCTTCGCGGAAGGGGCGGAGCGGGTTTTTCTACTGGAACCAAATGGAAGCTAGTTGCCGATGCCGAGTCGGATACTAAATATATCATCTGCAATGGCGACGAGGGCGATCCCGGCGCATTTATGGACAGAATGCTACTCGAATCCTATCCTTTCAGGGTAATTGAGGGGATAATAATAGGTGCATACGCTGTTGGTGCCAACGAGGGGCTATTCTACATCCGAGCCGAGTACCCACTGGCATTAGAACGAATTCGCGAAGCCCTAAAAACTTGCGAAAGCAAGAATTTTTTGGGTAATAATATCCTTGGAAGCGATTTCTCATTCAATCTTAAAATATTTGAGGGTGCAGGAGCTTTTGTTTGTGGCGAGGAAACTGCCCTTATTGCTTCGGTTGAAGGCAAGCGTGGATACCCAACTATGCGCCCTCCGTATCCTGCAAAAAAGGGTTTGCGAGGAAAGCCAACCCTAATAAACAATGTTGAAACCTACTCGCAGGTATCGTGGATTATTCGCAATGGGGCCGAGGCTTTTCACAGCATTGGCACAAAACAGAGTAAGGGTACAAAGGTTTTTGCCCTGGCGGGCAAGGTAAATCGGGGTGGACTAATTGAAGTGCCTATGGGCATTACAATCCGAAGGATTGTTGAGGAGATTGGGGGAGGTATTCCCAATGGCAAACGCTTTAAAGCGGTGCAGATTGGTGGCCCATCGGGTGGCTGTATTCCTGCTTCAATGGCCGATACTCCCATCGATTTTCACTCGCTGGTTGAGGTGGGCGCAATGATGGGTTCTGGTGGCCTAATCGTTCTCGACGAAACCGACTGTATGGTGGATATTGCCCGATACTTCCTAACCTTTACGCAGGATCAGTCGTGCGGTCGGTGCACTTTCTGCAGGGTGGGCACAAAGCGTATGCTCGATATCCTCGATAAGATTTCCAGCGGAAAGGGAACTCACGAGGATTTGGATATGCTCGAAAACTTAGCCCACAGCACCAAAAAGGGAAGTATCTGCGGATTAGGCAAAAGCGCGCCCAATCCTGTGCTCACAACCCTCAAGTACTTTAGGGATGAATACGAGGCGCATATCAACGGGAATTGCCCTACGGGCAAGTGTAAGGAGATGATAACCTACGATATAACCGATGAGTGCATAGGCTGTACCAAGTGTGCTCAGCGTTGTCCGGTGGATGCCATTGAGGCAAAACCCTACGAGATTCATAGTATCGATTTGGAGAAGTGCATCAAGTGCGATATTTGCAAACAAATTTGTCCAGTAAATGCAGTAGTTACACGATGATTAATCTAAAAATAAATAGCAAAGAAATTACTGTTCCAGAAGGGACAACCATTCTCGATGCAGCTAAATCAACGGGTGTTGATATACCAACAATGTGTTATCTTGATGGAAATTCCAATCATCCATCCTGTATGGTTTGCGTGGTAAAGGATAACCACTCAGGAATGCTTTACCCATCGTGCGCAATGCCCGTAGGGCAGGGAATGGATATTGAAACCGATAGCGAGGAGGTAATCAATGCTCGTCGTGAGGCACTGGAGCTGCTGTTAAGCGATCACGTTGGCGATTGCGAGGCACCCTGTAGGGTTGCCTGCCCAGCCTTTATGGATATTCCCCTAATGAACAGGCTAATTGCCAAAGGCGATTTTCTGAATGCGTTGAAGGTTGTAAAGGAGGAGATTGCGCTACCCGGCATACTCGGTTATATCTGTTCTGCTCCCTGCGAAAAGGTTTGTAGGAGGAAGCAGGTTGATAGCCCTGTTTCAATTTGTCTATTAAAAAGATTTTCAGCGGTTCACAATACCGAAAATGAATCGCCATATTTCCCTCAAAAGGATTTGCCAACTGGCAAAAAGGTTGCCATAATTGGTTCGGGACCAGCAGGACTATCCTGCGCATTTCATCTTTTAAAAATGGGTCACTCTGTAACGGTTTTCGATTCGCACTCCGAGGCTGGTGGATCTCTGCTTAATCTTCCCGAAAATGAATTACCAAAAACTGCGTTAAACGATGAAATAAATCTGATTAAGGATTTTGGGGCAGAGTTCAAGTTTGGATATCACATATCATCTGAAATTTTAAAAAGCGAGATTAAGCCTAGTTTTGATGCAGTAGTCTTTGCCACAGGAGAAATCGATCAATCTAATATTACTGAGTTCGGTTTTAAAACCAATGCCAGAGGATTAATTGTTGATGAGAATTTCAGCATCGATAATTCTGAAATTTTTGCCTGTGGTAGTGCAATCCGACCATTAAAAATGGCGGTAAAGGCGGTTGCCCAGGGCAAGGAAACGGCTTTTGCCGTAAACAAATTTCTAGGGGGGAAACCGGTTGGTAATAGGTACAATAGGTTTAACTCTAAATTTGGGCTTTTGCAAGAGACTGAAGTTTTCGAGTATTTAAAAGAGGCCGAAAACAAAGATGCTGAGGTTAAACCAAATGGAGGGAAACTGACTGGATTCACCCCCGAAGAGGCCATTGCCGAGGCCAAGCGCTGTTTGCACTGCGATTGTCGCAAACCCAATACCTGTAAGCTTCGCAACTATGCCGATGAGTACAAAGTAGATAGGAAGAAATACGCATTAGGCACTCGAAGCACTTTAAAGAAGTACTTTCAGCATAGCGAGGTGGTTTACGAGCCCGAGAAATGCATCCGTTGCGGACTATGTATAGAGATTGCCACAAGGCACAAGGAGAAGATTGGCCTTACGTATATTGGTCGTGGTTTTGATGTTAGGGTTCAAATACCCTTTAACCTCGAGCTAAGCGAAGCGTTAACCCAAGCTGCTATGGAATGTGCCAATGCTTGCCCCACAGGGGCAATTGCGGTTAAATAAGTTTAAAAACAAGTACATTTATGGTAAGAATACTGTTTTTATTGATGTTTGTCTCCAGCCTTGTAATTGCACAGGATGGCTCCAATTGGGAAGGTTTTAGGGGTAATCCTTCGCTTACCGGAGAAGCAAACATCAATCTGCCAAAATCGCTAAAATTACTTTGGACTTATAAAACCGATGATGCCATAAAATCGTCTCCAGTAATACACAATGGCATTGTGTATATCGGCTCCAACGATGGATTTGTGTATGCGATTGACAATGGAAAGTTGAAATGGAAGTACGAAACGCCCACATCCATTGAAGCTCCTCCACTTTTTATTGATAATTTATTAATTGTTAGCTCATTGGAGGGAATTGTTTACGCCCTTGATGCCACTTCGGGGAAACTGAAATGGGAGTATGCTACTGATGGACAGATTTCGGGAGCTGCAAACTGGTTTGTTGCTCCCGATGGTAAAGGGAAACGCGTTATAGTTGGTAGCTACGACTTTTTCCTGCACTGCATTGATGTTAAAACCGGAAAGGGAATTTGGAAGTACGAAACCGATAACTATATCAACGGAACGCCATCAGTAAACGATAAAACAACAATTTTTGGCGGATGCGATGGATTTGTTTACTTGCTGGATTTGAATATGGGAACTCTTGCAGGTAAAATTGAGATTGGAACCTATATGGCTGCCTCCGCAGCCATTGAAAAGGGAAAGGCCTTCTTCGGAAACTATGATGGGAAATTCTACTGTGCCGATTTAGCATCCAAAAATATTCTTTGGACTTACGACGGAACAGCCCCATTCATCTCATCACCAGCAGTCTCGGGCAATAGGATAGTGGTTGGCTCGCGCGATAGGCATATTTACTGTTTCGAGAAATCAACTGGTAAACTGATTTGGAAATTTAGAACCCGTGGGAGCGTTGACAGCTCACCCGTAATTTCCAAAAATATTGTGGTTGTTGGCTCGGCCGATGGTAGATTATATATGATTGATTTAAAAACCGGGCAAGAGGTTTGGTCCTACGAAATAGGAAAGCCCATTTTAAGTTCTCCTGCTATAACCAACGAGATGGTGGTTGTGGGATCGATGGATGGTAGGGTTTATGCTTTTGGGGTGAAGTAAAAAAATGAGAAACTATTTATATTTAAAATAATAATCAAGATTAGCCCTCGTAGAGCCTGCCTGCGGTAGGCAGGGGCATATAGCGATTGAAAAGATGTCAAATCGAATTAAGCACCCCTGCCTTTGCCGCAGGCAGGCCAGAGCGGGTGCAATAATGAGAACTATTCTATTGCGCACTCTACGAGGCGCTAAGTCGATATATAAAGATTTACCATCACTATCTGCCACCTACGGCGGCATAAACAATTAGCATTGTTGTTAAGAATAAATGTTCCTGTGAATATTGAAAAAAATTTGAAAATGAAAATAGTTAGCATAGTCCCCGGGTTTGGTGGCACATTTTACTGCGGTAACTGTTTGCGCGATAGCGCATATGTAAGAGCCCTGCGAGCTGCAGGGCACGATGCCATAACATTACCCTTGTATTTACCCTTATCGTCTAATGGGTTTGATACAAATACTAATATTCCCGTCTTTTATGGCGCTGTAAATATCTATTTTGAGCAAAATTTCAGGCTATTTCGAAATATGCCTTTGTGGCTTCGGAAGGTTCTAAATTCACCGCCA
>DDWD01000043.1:13576-17342 GCA_002345825.1 Bacteroidales bacterium UBA2295 | reverse complement strand
ACCATTTTGGTTAGGCTCGATATTGACCCGTCGGGCAGCAGATCTTTGATTCTTTCGCGGGTTAGCTCCTCAACCCACTGGTTTATCTCTGTCCTGCTTTCGTTTGGGTTTTCCTTAAAGTTTAAGCGTTTCACAGGCGCATTGTAAGATTTTTTTGTTGTTCGCAGATATCGACATTTGAATCGATAGCTCTTCTCGGCCCAAAGCTGATTGGCCATGGCAATATCTACTCCATCGGATTGCTTCTCTAACAGCTCTTGGTGCAGGTTTCCCATCTGTTTATGAAAACTTTTATCGCCATGTGGGAAATTAAACACCTCGGATATCTGTTTTTGTGTTTCGCCATCGGTTCCGGCATATGTCATTCCTAACGCCATGCTAATGCTTATTGGCGAGAAAAACACGTTGCTACCATCGGCCTGTGCAAATTGTTTGTAAATATCAAGAGCAAACCTATTGGCCTCGTTGGCAGTATAGCTGTTATTTTGGGCATTTGCAAAGCTAAACATAAGCAGAGTTGCTAGGGTCAGAATGTTTCGTTTCATATCTAATTAGAATTATGGATGCCAAGTTAGCAAATAATAGCGAATAAGTATGAACTTAAGACAAAGGCCATACCAAGGAGGTTGCGGTATTTACTTATTCTGATTAAGCAGTTCCTTTGTCGATAGCAATCCGCAAGCCGCCTGAATATCCTCGCCTCGTGAGGCGCGAATAGTAGTAAAAACACCTTTGGATGTTAGGGCATCGCGGAATTCGAGAATTTTCTCGTCGGACGAGCCTCTGAGCGGACTATCGGGGATTGGGTGAAAACGGATTAGATTTACCCTACAATTTAAGTTACTAAGCAGCCTTGTTAGCTCCTTTACGTGATTAGTAGAATCGTTAATTCCATCAAACATGATATACTCGAACGAAACGCGGCGCTGACCCGAGAAATCGTACCGTCTTATCTCATCAACCACCTCTTGGATAGGGTAAACATTTTGAATGGGCATTAGCGCACGGCGCTCGTCGTTGAAAGGATTATGCAAGCTAACCGCCAAGTGGCACCGGCTATGCTCAAGGAACTTTACCATGGCAGGCTTAACGCCAATTGTTGAAACGGTAATACGGCGTGGGCTCATGGCCATTCCCCAATCGGATGTGAGGATATCGAGCGATGCCAGCACATTATCCAAATTATCGAAGGGCTCGCCCATACCCATATACACAATGTTGGTTATGCCTTGCCACTCGGGGATGCTACGGAGCTGGTTCACAATTTCACCAGCCGACAGGTTTCCCTGAAAGCCCTGCTTGCCGGTCATACAGAACAGGCAGCCCATTTTGCAACCAACCTGCGACGAAACGCAAAGCGTAGCCCTATCGGCATCGGGTATATAGGCCGCCTCAACAAACTTAAGCGACTCGGTGGTAAACAGATATTTTTTGGTTCCATCGGCCGACGCTGCAACTTTTGTTGGTTTTACCAAACCGATACGATACTTTTCCTTCAGCTTAGCTCGGGCATCGAGCGACAGGTTGGTCATCTGGTCGATGCTCTCGATATCCTTTTTATATAACCAATCGGCTATTTGCTTGGCTGCAAACTTTGGCAAACCTTCGGCTAGCACCAAATCTGTTAACTGCGAAAGGGTAAGTCCGAAAAGTGAGGGTTTTATCATATCTTAAACGCTAAGGCGCTAGGGCGCAAATTTTCTTTACTAATTACGTTGAGGTTTTAAAACTATTGCTTTGCGCCTTTGCGTTTTTGCGTTAAAATTAAAAGTATATCTCCGCATTAATATTGGCAAATGGTACTCCGCGCGAAATAAGCACATCACGGGTATCAACAACCATCTCGGCGCTGCCGCAAAGGTAATATTTTTTGGTGGTATCGAGGTTTTTCCATTGCTTAAGAAAGGCGGTGACCCTCCCCTGAAAGTAATCATCCTCAGCGCAACGGGAGCAGCACTGAATATAATTACGACCAAACTTTTCGGTTAGGTAATCGCTATAATAAAAATACTCTGGGTAGCTAACACCGTGAATTAGCGTAGGACTATTCCCTTTCTCCGAAAGAATCCTAGACATAAACGGTGCAATTCCCGTACCCGCTGCAATGTAAACAGCATCATCGGAAAACTGAGTAAACGTCCCAAAGGGCTCCGAAACCAAAACCTCATCGCCCTCCCTAAACGATGGCAAAGCGGGAGAAAGTTCTCCACCCGATTTCTCAGCATAAAGAATATCTATCATTTCGGCATCTTCGGCGCTGGCAATGCTGTATAGTCGAGGTGCAATATCCTTGCTAATTCCAAGGCCAATTACCTGCCCTGCCTTAAAATCGAAATTCCGCCTAAACGAAAGTATGTAAGCCCCCTCTGCAATTTGCTTGTGGCTAACAATTCGTTGCTTGGTGTATTTTAGTTCGTTCCAACTCTTCATTTCAAAAATTATTTTCCTAGTTAACCCTAAAAAAGGTTATTGGTTCAAATCAATAGGAAATCAAAAAAATCATTTCGTATTTTGCCGAAATATAAACATTTCGTAATATTGCGAAATATTAAAATTAACATCTATGACAAAACCAAATTATACCGATAGGCAAACAGCGCTAGCCCGATACGCCAAGGCACTAAGCCATCCCGCACGAATTGCAATAATGGAGATACTATCGGAACAAAGTTGCTGCTACAGCGGCGATATTACAAACGATTTACCTATTGCCCGTAGCACGCTATCGCAGCATTTGAGCGAGCTTAAAGAGGCTGGGCTTATTCAGGGCGAATTCAATCCGCCCAAAATTAAGTACTGTATTCGCAAGGAAGGATGGGACGAAGCGAAGCGGATGATGGGGGAGTTTTTTGAATGATGAAATAAATGTTGAAAAAAAATAATGAACACTGAATAATGAACACCGAATAGCGAAGTAGCGGGAAAGTAGCTGACCAACCAAAAAATGGGAACGGCCTTGCCAAACCAAAACTTCATCATTCATCATTCGATGTTCGGTGTTCAGACAAGTAATTTTTCCACAATTTAACGAGTTTAGTTATGGAACGAAAATTCGATCTAGAGGAAAGACTAATAAATTTTGCGGTTAGAATAATTGAACTAGCAGAATCGTTGAAACCCACCAAGGCAAGTAATTATCTGTCAGGTCAAATTTTACGAAGTGGCACTTCGCCTGCTTTGCAATATGGTGAAGCACAAAGCAGTGAATCGAGAAAAGATTTTGTTCACAAAATGAAGATTGCATTGAAGGAACTTCGAGAAACACTAGTTTGCCTTAAAGTTATCCATCGTTCAAGTTCATATAACTCTGAGCAACAGATTTTGGATGCAATTAACGAAAGCAACGAGCTAATATCGATTTTTGTAAAAAGCATCGAAACAGCCCAAAAGAATATGGTGTCTGAAAAACTAAAGTAAAGAAATGATGAATACTGAATTTTGAATAACGAATAGCGAAGTAATTGGGAAACGAAAGGACATTGCACAAAAAGGGAAAGGCCGTTCAACTCCTAACTTCATCATTCATCATTCGATGTTCGGTGTTCGACATTCAAAGAAATTTTGAACACCGAATAATGAACACCGAATAGCGAAGTAGCGGGAAAGTAGCTGACCAAACAAAAAAATGGGAACGGCCTTGCCAAACCAAAACTTCATCATTCGATGTTCGGTGTTCGATATTCAAACAAATAATGAACACTGAATAATGAATACCGAATAGCGAAGTAGCGGGAAAGCAGTTGACCAAACAAAAAAATGGGAACGG
>DDWD01000043.1:0-13564 GCA_002345825.1 Bacteroidales bacterium UBA2295 | reverse complement strand
TGCCAAACCAAAACTTCATCATTCATCATTCGGTGTTCAGTGTTCGACATTCAAAGAAACATAACCAATTAATTAAAACAAAAACAATGGAAATTAAGGTTCTTGGTCCCGGCTGCCCAAAGTGTAAAACACTTGAACAGGCCACACAAAATGCTGTTAGCGAACTTGGCATAAATGCCAATATCAGCAAAGTGGAAGACATTGTTCAGATTATGAACTACGGCGTAATGCGCACCCCTGCACTGGTAATCGACGAGAAGGTTATTTTCTCGGGCAAAGTACCTGGTGTTAGCGAACTAAAGGAAATCATCACAAAAAATCAGCAATAAAGGATCATTGCAAGAGTTCACCCATAATTTTTGGGCATAATGTATTGATGACAGAAACAGCATAAAGTTAACGTCATCGCTTCGTCTCGTCATCTTTTTTGACGAGACGAAGCGATCTCTTACAATTAATAGATTGCTTCATCCGCCGGCTGGCGGATGAAGCAATAACGAAAGTAATTAACCAAACAAAAAAAACTATGAAAAGAATTGCATTAGTACTATCGATTGCCTCAATGGCAATGATTATGATGAGCTGTGGAGGTTCAACCGAAAAAAAATCTACAGAAACCACAAAGGTTGAGGTTGCAGAAACAGCTAAGGTGATGGTTTACTATTTTCACAGCAAGCAGCGCTGTAAAACCTGTCTGGCAATTCAGGATGTGGCAGCCCAAACAATTGCCGAGAATTTTGCCAACAATGCAGATGTAAAATTTGTTGAGCTAGACTACACCGAAAGTGCCAACGAAGCAATTGCCGACAAGTTTGAGGTAGCTGGCAGCAGCCTGATTGTTGTATCGGGTGACACACAAAAAAACTTAACAAGCGAAGCGTTTGCTAATGCGCTTAGGGGACCCGAAATTCTAAAGGAAATAATTATTACCGAAGTAAACAAGCACTTGTAGCTAATGGAGTTTTTGCAAAATCTTGTTGAAAACTCCCAGTTCCCAATACTAACAGCTTTTGCGCTGGGGTTAATGACAGCCATTAGCCCCTGCCCCTTGGCCACCAATATCTCGGCCATTGGCTTTATTGGCAAGGATGTTCAGGATAAGCGAAAGGTTTTTATCAATGGCATTATTTACACTCTTGGTCGCGCCATAACCTATTCAGTGCTTGGAATAATTCTTATTGTCATCCTACGGCAAGGTTCTAGCATCTTTAAAATACAAAAGGCTGTTAGCACCTATGGCGAGATGTTTATTGGGCCACTACTTATTGTAATTGGCCTTTTCATGCTCGATTTTATTAAGATCAACCTGAAAGGATCGGGAAAACTTTCTGCTAAAGCCGAGGCAAAGGCTAGTGGAGGTAGCCATTGGGGAGCGTTGTTGCTGGGTATTGTTTTCGCATTGGCATTCTGCCCATACAGCGGCGTGCTATACTTTGGGGGGCTAATCCCGCTGTCGGTTTCGTCGGGCTCGGGTTACTTTTTGCCCTTTGTATTCGCCATTGCTACCGGATTACCAGTGATTATCTTTTCATGGATATTGGCCTTTAGCGTATCGAGCGTGGGAGTGGTTTACAACAAGATAAAGACCTTTGAACTCTGGTTTCGCCGGGTAGTTGCCGTGCTATTTATTGGGGTTGGGCTTTACTATACAATTATTGTTTTTGCTTAAGAAATTTCTTGCGAAAACGCAAATGTCGCCTTCGCAAGAACTATAATATTATTCTATGGACATCAAGAAAGAGTTTAAAATCCTTTTCTGGATTATATTTTTCTTTGCGCTGGCATTCTTTATGCCTGTTAATAGCTCAAGCTTTCGCACGGCGGTAGATGCTACACTTGACCTTGCCAAGTGGTACGCCCAGGAGCATGTGGTGCTGTGCCTACTGCCCGCATTCTTTATTGCTGGGGTAATATCAGTTTTTGTAAGCCAAGGCGCGGTACTAAAGTATTTTGGTGCCAACGCCAAGAAATGGGTTGCCTACACCGTGGCCTCGGTCTCGGGAACAATCCTAGCCGTATGTAGCTGTACTATTCTCCCTCTTTTCTCGAGCATTCACAAGCGTGGTGCTGGGTTGGGCCCTGCTGTTGCATTTCTTTACTCAGGCCCAGCTATCAATATTCTGGCAATTATACTAACCGCTCGTATTTTGGGTTTTGAGATGGGCGTTGCCCGTATTATTGGTGCTGTAGTATTTGCCGTGGTTATTGGCAGCGTAATGTCAATCATCTACCGTAAGGAGGAAAAAGCCAAGAAAGAGGAACAGATGAACATTCAACTCCCTCCCGAAACTCGACCCATGTGGCAAACATCCTTTCATTTCTTTATCCTTGTGTTGATTTTGGTATTCGCTAACTGGGGTAAACCCTCAGCCGATGAAACCAGCGGTGCTTGGTTTTTTATATGGAGCAACAAATGGTACATTACCAGCATTTTTGGTCTTGGATTGGTTTACTCCTTAATAAAGATTTTAAAGATTAAGTGGTGGTGGGTACTATCTGCAGCAGTTGCCACTGGCGTATCGGGTGTACTGGCAACAACCTATATTGGTGGCAAATTGGCACCGCTGGTTTCAATGCTAGTTGCCATCACTGGGTTAAGCATCATCACGCTAAAAAAGGATGACGAGAACCGTGAGTGGACACTGGCCAGTTGGGACTTTGCCAAGCAAATTATGCCATTGCTGGCATTGGGTGTTATTGTTGCCGGTTTCCTACTAGGCTCAACCCATGACGAGACCAATATCCCCGGCATAATTCCAAGTACTTGGATTTCATCTCTAGTAGGCGGGAATTCAGTTTTTTCGAATCTATTCGCATCCATTGTTGGTGCATTTATGTACTTTGCCACGCTAACGGAGGTGCCAATAATTCAGGGGCTAATTGCATCGGGAATGGGTAAAGGCCCAGCGCTTGCCTTACTGCTTGCCGGCCCATCGCTATCGTTGCCCAACTTGTTGGTTATTCGTGGTGTAATGGGAACTAAAAAAACTTTGGTTTACCTAGTACTGGTTGTAATTATGGCAACCATTAGCGGGTTAATTTTTGGTGCAATGTAAAACACAGGAAACAAACTGGCAATAAAGACGTTGGTCTTAACAGAATATAAGAGGCACTTAGATAAAATCTTTGTGCCTCTTTCTTTTAAGTAGCCATTGGAACTAGATGGCTAATCTTGAGTCTTTACGTCTAACAAATCGCTTTAAGCATAGATCATTTTTTGCTTCAAAATGATTTAAATCCTGACTCAACTTTCGCATACAATTTATGCCCCTGATATATAGTCAATTAATTACATTTAAGACTTATATGTACTTAGTAATGAACAACATAATTGTTTATACAAATACTTTGTGAAACTCTGTGTAATCCTTCGTGAAACTTTAACTTCGTTGAGCTCTCCGCCGGCTGGCGGATCGGTTGTGTTACAACTCTTTTACTATTACACAAAAAACACAAAGACTTGTGCTGAGCTAGTCGAAGTAAGACACAAAAATCGCACCTGCCTGCACTGCCGTTTAGGTAGGCAGGAAGAATAATATTTAAAGTACATAAATACAGGCATATATGCGTTAATATTTTGCTTGCGAAAGTTGAGATCCTGATATAAAACACGACCCAAAACTTTCAAACAATACAGGACAATATTTACAAGTATCTAATCCCCCTCAGTATTTTAAAAAAATAATTTCAATATGATTCTAAAGCTGCAACAAAGGTTTTGACAAAAGGAGTATTTAACCACCTAAACATAATTAAACTATGAAAATTTTTACAAAAGCTAAGCTAACAAACCTAGCAGTTTTACTTGCTATTACGCTGCTTACCAGTTGTGGAGCACACAACAAGCTCAGTTCCCCATCGAGAGACTACTACAAAGATGCCAGAAGTCTATTCCGCGACAACAAAGAAATTGAGGCAATTTATTTGGCTACCCAAGGAGTAATTGCCGACAGGGCATACACTAACTCCAAGGAGTTTTTGTACGAGAACTTTGATAACACCATGCAGAAAATTCAAGTTGAGCTTAAGCAGTACGAGAACACCAAGGATACTGCTCAAGCCGTAAGGAGACTGCATATATATAGCACGCTTGTTGACATTTACAGCAACATCTCAAAAATAGAGATGCCCTTAAAGCACCACAAAAACAAGTGGCAATGGGAAACCAAGTTTGTTGATTACACAAGCCAAAAGCAAGAGGCAAAAGACCAAGCATACACGGTGTTTTATAATCTTGCAGTGAAAACACTGCATGAGAGCAATAACAGAGAAGGAGTTACTAAGGCAAACTCCATTTTCATAACAGGGCATAACCGATATACCGATGCGGGTACTGACAAAAGGCAAGAGTCGCTCAAAAACTTCCAGAACGAATTATTTACATATGGCGACAAATTTAAAGATGCCGACACATGGGAACAGGTGATTCCTGCAGCACAAGCGTTTTTTCACGCAAAAGCATTAGAAAACGATACTGAAAGAGCAAATCAAAGCTATGATTACACATCGAAAAGGGTTTCGATGCTACTCACACAAGATGGTAAAGCACATACACAAAAAGGCGACATTCCTTCATTGCTCCGAGCCGATCAACTTTATGGCTGGGCAGCTGACTGGGATAAAAGCAATACCGAAGCAGTTAGGTTAAAAGAAGAACTCAAGCCAACTATCGCTGAGGCCTACTACCAAGAGGCAGTAACCTCGGAGCGACAGCCAAATGTAAATCTTGCCGAAGTTAAAGAGTTGTACTTGAATGCCCAGAAATGGGTACCAGACTACAAGGACACCGAGGTTAGGATATACAGCCTTACCATACGCCAAGAGATAATTGTATTCCAAAATAATGTTGCCAGCACTCAAAAGGAGTACAACAATACTCAGGGCAATATGAAAAAGGTTAACGGAGCCGCCAATTCTGCCGATGATGTAATGAATAAGATCACACATATCTCGAACACCCTAAGAAAATTGGATAAAACCATGGGAACAACCTGCGCAGTTTTAAAACCCATTAGTTTGATTCCAGTAGTAGGTGTAATAGCTGCAGGGGTAGACAAGGCAGTATATATGGCCAGAGTACCTGTTGGTAAGAGCGTGGATGTATTCAACAAAGCCGAGAAGCCTTTTATAACTCCGGCGAAGAAAGCAACCGAGAAAATGAAAAGCGTTTCGAACTCCACTAACGATAAAATGAACAGCATTAACAACGCTATGAATACTGGTCAGAAGACAGCTAGAGACCTTGAAAACAACATACATAAGGTGAAAGATGTTCAAGCGCTTAAAGCCATTGAGGCTGCTATAAAAGAATTAAACAAAAGCCTAAAAGTAGCAGAGAATCAGTTTAAAGGTTTTAACAATACTACTAACGAGGTGGTAAAAGCCTCGAATATGGTAATTGAAGTCTCAAAAACTATTGCACCTGTTGAAGGGGGTATTAAGAAAATTGAGCCAGCGTTAAAACAAGTGGGCAAAGTAACCCATGAAATAGATAAGGTTTTAAGCAAGAAGGTAGCAGGGTTTTCGGTTAAGGACGCCCTATCGAAGGCCGATTGGATAGCCAATCAAGCAATGAAACTTTTAGATCCAGTGTTGAAAGACCTGGGCGTTGAAATCCCTCAAATACCTGGTGTTGCTGAACTCGAAGCTGCAATTGCAGGGTTTAAGCCCAAATTTGAAGCAGTAGATAGGGCTAGAGCCCAACTTGAAGGTGAACTTAAGGCCTTCACAAACATTGACAATAGCTTAACTAAGAACTTAAAAGTAATTCAAAGTCACATCAATTAGTTAGCGAAATAACTTAGCAATCGCTTACTGCAAAGCTTAAACATTACAGCAGCAGTAAGCGATTGTTTTTTTGGGGGACACAAAGACACATGCATTCGTTTTGTATCTTTGTGTTTTCAGTTTTCACGCTTCATCTTATTCTGAATGCAACTACTAATTATCATCTCCCTTTTATCAATATCTATTTCGGTAATTGCCAATAGGCAAAAAACGCTGGATGGGTTAAAGCGGGGATTGATGATGTTCCTTAAGTTGCTACCAACCCTTATCAACGTGCTTATACTGGTCAGCATTTTCCTCTACCTTATACCCAACGAACAGTTGGTTGAGTGGATGGGCGAAAGTTCAGGGGTTAAGGGTTACTTTATTGCTGGCATTACCGGCTCTTTATCATTAATTCCCGGATTCATTGCCTTTCCGTTGGCCAGCGTGCTAATAAAAAGCGGGGTATCCTACCCTGTTTTAGCCATGTTCATCACCACACTGCTGATGGTTGGCTTTTTTACGTTGCCTATCGAGAAGCAATACTTTGGTTGGCGTGTTAGCTTGCTTAGGAATGGGTTGAGCTTAGTTGGAGCCGTTATTTGTGCATTACTAATTGGATTGTTCTATTGAGATAAGCTATGCCTCTAAAAATAAAGCCCATACTTAAATACTCGTTCGTAATCCTATTTGGTTTACTCATAGGCCTATCTTGGCTTTTCGATTTTGCCATTGGCAAGGATGTGTCCGAGAATTTCTGGGATTTCTTTGTGGAGATGATGCTATTCCTGCCCTTGATGTTTATCCTAATTGGACTATTCGATGTGTGGGTTCCCCGCCATAAGGTGGAGAAACATATTGGCCACGAGTCGGGAATAAGGGGTACGCTGCTGGTCATCATTTTAGCTACACTTCAAGCCGGACCGCTATATGGCACGTTTCCGTTCGCCTACTTGCTATGGAAGAAAGGCTGTTCGGTAAAAAATGTATTTATATATCTTGGCGCTTACTCAACAATAAAGATCCCAATGCTCACCTTCGAGATTGGTTTTCTTGGGCTAAAATTTTCTCTCCTGCGCTCGCTAATCACCCTTTCCGTATTTATCATAATAGGCAACCTAATGGAATGGATTATTGGAAAGAAAAACTTTAGGATGATGCAACCTTAAATCGAGGAGTGGCTATATAATATCTTCACCCTATCAATTTCTTCACTATATTTGTAACCACTTGGCTATGGGGCTAGCCATAAACCGCTTACATGCTAATAGCTCCTGCAAAAATCAATATATATAATCTAATGCTACGCTTAATTCTAATTGTTGGTGCTGGCGGATTTATTGGTACCGTTGGCCGATTTCTTCTATCACGATTTATTCACGCCAACACCCTTACTTCGTTCCCCCTAGGAACTTTCACAGTTAACATACTCGGCTGCTTGCTAATAGGCTTTATCTATGGAATTTCGGGCAAAAGCAATATCATTAGCCCCGATATACGACTATTCCTTACCGTTGGGGTTTGCGGCGGCTTCACCTCATTCTCAACTTTTAGCAGCGAAAATATCTTCCTGTTAAGGGATGGCAACTTTATGCTATTTGCTCTATACACCAGCCTTAGCGTGTTTTTATGCCTTGTTGCCGTTTACCTTGGAAACCTAATCACTAAACTATACTAACCTATGGAAACCAAAAGAGAAGCCAAACTTTTACGCATATTTATTAGCAATACCGATAAGTTTAGGTACTCGCCCCTGTACGAGGTAATTGTATTTGCTGCCAAACGCTACGGAATGGCAGGTGCTACGGTGCTAAAAGGGGTAATGGGGTACGGAACGAGCAGCAAGGTTAGGTCGATGAAATTCTGGGAGGTTACCGAGAAAATGCCACTGGTTATAGAGATAATTGACGAGGCTCAGAAGGTGGAAAACTTTGCCGAAACCATTATGCCCTACTTCGATAAGCTAAAGACAGGCTGTGTGATGACCATTGAGAAGGCCAATATCCTACTCTACAAAACAGGGAAAAAGCATTAGATTTATATTGTCTACTTTTTACAACCAACACGGTTAAGCACTCAAAACATAGGATTGATATGATTACATTTGATATCCCCAATAGAACACCAATTGTTACCGAGCATCTAGTGCTCGACTTTAACGGAACCCTTGCCATCGACGGGCACCTAATTGGTGGGGTAAGCACTCTGCTCGATAAGCTGTCGGAGCACCTTTCGATTCACGTTATAACTGCCGACACTTTTGGAACGGTTAAGGACACTTTTGCCAACACCAATATCAACATAAAAATAATTGGCGGCAAAGAGCAGAGTAAGCAAAAGGCCGATTTTGTTACCAGCCTAAACCCACAGTCGGTTGTGGCTATTGGTAACGGAGCAAACGATGCGCAAATGCTTAAACTAGCTGCTCTTGGCATTGTAGTAATTCAGGCCGAGGGCGCATCTATTCTGCCATTAGTTAATGCCGATATTGCCTGCGTTAGCATTATTGATGCCTTGCAGCTGTTGCTAAACCCACGTCGCATTACTGCTACGTTAAGGGTATAGGTAATGATAAAAATCATTTAAAATACAACAAGAGGCAAGGTGCTATCATCCTGTATGTTAACCTAACAAAAAGTGAACTTAAGCACATACCTACATGGGCTATTTATGTGTTATTCCTATATTTGCATCAAAATATAATACTTTATGAAAACAGCTGAAATGCCAAAACACCAAAGCATTACCCTATCTGGGGTAACACATATTGAGCCTATGCCAGCAGCTAATGCATTGGCTAACGAGAATGCATTACTTGTTGATGTACGTGAACCGGAGGAACTTGAAATTATGCATTTCGATACTGATGTGGAGTGCATAAGTTTACCCATGTCGGTTATTGCCGATAGGTTTGAAGAACTCCCCAAAGATAGACCATTAATTATAGCCTGTAACAATGGCGAGCGTAGCGTAAAAATTGTGAATCTACTAAATTACCAAGGTTATACCAACGCTGCAAATCTCGATGGGGGCATTTTGCAATGGAATAGAGACGGCCTTTCGCTTGTACTTCGCGAAGATATATTGAGCGACGAGGGGGGATGCAGTAGCGCATCGGGATGCGGCGGATGTAGCTGCGGATGCTAGGAAACGATAAGTGTAGAATGCAAAATAATTAATGATAAATGATTGCTAATCATACAATAATGGGGGCAATCAATCAACCGGCCCGCCTTTGGCGGGTCAATCAACCAAAATTCTTCATCTGGTAAACCTCAAAAAAACGTCGAAAAAATGCCTCTCTTATGAGGCAAGCAACCAGTCAATAAATCTGCCAATCATCAATCATCAATCATCCAATCATCCAATCATCCAATCATCCAATCATCCAATCATTTTTAAAGATGCCAACATTCTACTGCAAATCGTGCGATTTAAAATTCGAAGCCGAGGGGACTAAACAGGAGTGGATTGACCCAACATTTGGCCCTTGCAGCAAGGTAACTGCTGCCTGTCCAACCAGCGGTGAGGAGTGCAGCGAGTACCAACCACCAAAACTATCGAAAGAAACCTCGATGCAAAGTGCTCCTGCCTGTGGAATGCAAGGAGGGTGCTGTGGATGTGGAGGGTAAGAAACAAGGAATAATGAATATCGAATAGCGAAGAACTTGGATACCATGGACAAACGCACAAAATCACAATGACCAATCCATACCAAAACTTCATCACCTACCTGCCAGGCAGGTTCATCATTCGATGTTCAGTGTTCGAGATTAGATGGCATTAACTTGTAAATAAATCAAAGCTATGGAAATAAAGGTTCTCGGTCCCGGTTGCCCAAACTGCTTAAGGCTCGAAGCAATGTGCCACGATGCAATTGCTGAACTAGGCATAGATGCCGAGATTGAAAAGATAACCGACATAAACCAGTTCCCCAGCTACGGGGTGTGGCTTTCGCCTGGACTAATAATCAATGGCCAGCTGAAAATCCAGGGGAAAATGCCCACACCAGCCACCCTAAAGGGTTGGATTAAAAGCGCAAAGTAATGGATAAAGCCAAGAAGCAAGAATTTGAAGCTCTTATTGCCAGCGAAATAGAGAAAACGCTAAAGGTTATTGAGGACTTCAAGCAGATGTCGCAGCCCGTGGCTCCCGACAATGCAATAGGGCGCGTGTCGCGTATGGATGCCATTAACAACAAGGCAGTTGCCGATGCGGGTCTAAGGCAAGCCGAAGATAAACTCAAAAAGTTAAATTTTGCCCTTAGCAAAATCGACTCCGATGAGTTTGGCATTTGCCGCCGCTGTGGAGGCGATATCCCATTGGGTAGGCTAGCGCTCATGCCCCAAAGCATATTCTGCGTGAGATGTGCAAAATAGACTGATTATGAAAAACTTTTTCGAAGGATATGGATTTTCAATTGACGGCATGCTACACCTCTCGCCTCGTGAGGCCAACGAGCTATGTCGGAATGGTGCAATTCTACTCGATCTCCGGCTTGAACTCTTACTAAAGAACAAACTTTTCGATGTTCCTGAATGCCTTTACTGCCACGACAAGGAGATAGAAAACTACTACCATCATCTACCCACCAACCGTCCAATAATTATTGCCGATGCCGTGGGAATTCACAGTAAAGAGGTGGTTGAGTTCCTCCAGGGTAAAGGTTATTCCAACGTGGCAAATCTTGCAGGCGGTATTCATGACTGGGAGCGCGATGGTCTTCCACTAGTTATTGATAAGGATCAAACTATGACTGGAGGTTGCATGTGCCAGCTAAGGGTTTGGAAAAAGACAAAGGATTAGAGGTTGCCCCTAATGTATACGTAACGTGGCTACCACAGGGTAGTGATCGGAATGGTAAACCTTTGGGCTATAGTAGCTCGAGGCCGAAAAGTTGGGATTATACAGTATGTAGTCAATCCTGAACGAGGGGAAAATCCCCTTGTAGGTATGCCCCACTCCCACACCAGCCTCAACAAAAGCATCATTCAGGTTTTTACGCATCTTACGATAGTTATACGAAATGGGTGACTCGTTAAAATCGCCACAAACAATCACCGGGTAAGGGCTGCTTAAAATATGATTGGTCACCTGCTCAACCTGTTGGGCTCGCTTTCGTAAAGCATCTCTAAATCTAAATGAGATATCTTTAATCTCATCCATAGCCTGAGATTCCTTTCTGGTGTTCTGGTTATGCAAAAAGCTAAGATTACTCTGCCTTAATCTTACCGATTGAAGATGGTTATTGTAAACCCTAACAGTGTCTGTTCGTATCAGAATATCGGTGTATATACAGGCATTTGCGCTGTTATCAAACTTTATCTCACCAGAGTTCACAATGGGATACTTGCTATAGGTTGCCAATCCGTATCCAGTTTTTTCCCCTTTGGTGATATAACCAATGTGCACATCGTATTCTAGTACCTTTCGAGCATCCATCTCCGAGAACTTATCATTCACTACGTAAAACTCCTGCAGGCAAACAACATCGGGGTTCTCGCTATGAATAAACTTGAAGATGCTGCTGTGGGATGGTGGTTTTTGTGCCCAGGAGTACAGCTGAAACAGATTTACATTATACGAGATTACTCTCAAATCATCATCATTAACCTGCTGATTTTTACCGAATGGGAATTGAAAAAAATTGGCTAGATGCGAAACACCTATTAGGATTACAAACGCTGAATATAAAAAGTATTTTTTCCACCTGATGATCCAGTACACAAGAAAAGCCACATTTATAAGCAGTAGAAATGGATAGAACAACCCCACTAAACCTAAAAACCAGAAAACGGTTGGCTTTATGTAAACCGACAAGTAAGCCAGTAGCAGAGATAGTCCGGCAACGACAGTTAAAAACCTTAGCACTATGTCGGTAATCTTTCGCAAGTGGTCAATCCTGTTAGTTGATTTAAAATTGGCTATAACTTACCTGTAGCCAAAAGGCTAATTTCCTTTCATTCTGAAAAGGGTTTTCTTCTCCTCTGCAGTAAGGCTGTCGTATCCTCCCTTCGATATCTTATCGAGAATTCTATCAATCTCCTTCTGCTGCTCGGCCTTTACCTTGTTGTACTCATAGTCATCCTTGGGCTTGCTGTACTCCACCTTCATCTTTTTTCTACGCTGAGCCGATGGACTAGAGGTAAAGACATCAACAAAAAAGTAAACAGGTTTAGCCAAATCAATATTTTGACGTTGAAAATATATGAAAAGATACCCAAATAACGCTCCACCCAGGTGAGCAATGTGTCCGCCAGCATTGGCACCGGCAATACCAATAATATCGAGCACAACCATGAAAGCAGCTATATACTTGAGCCGTACAGGGCCAATAAACATTAGGTTAAGCGTAAAGTTGGGTGCATAGGCTGCCGCCGCAAACACCACGGCTAGTACCGATGCCGATGCGCCTAGAGCAAACGAACTAGGCAGCACCTCGCTAAATGCTGGGAAGATATTGTAAAACAGTATATACAAAAATCCACCTGAAATACCGCCCATAACGTATACCCCAAGTAGCTTACGCTCGGTCATAAATCCTAAAAATATCCTGCCCAACCAGTAAAGCCAAAGCATATTGAAAAGGATGTGGATAAATCCTTCATGAAAGAACATGTAGGTAATAAGTGTCCAAGGTCTACTGGCCAAGTTTGGGAGATAAGCCGGAACGGCTATATATTGCGATAACTTGAAACCTATATCTATCCCTCCTAAAAAAAGGATTGCTTTGAGAATATTAAAGACTAGAAACACGCCAAGGTTAATGTATATCAACCTAACTAGCGTTCCGCCCTGTTTAAAAGATTGTTTTATTTCTTCGGAAATGCTACCCATACCAGAACTGTTAGAAAAACCTATCGCGTTTTTTCGACCAAATTTTTATCAGTATAAATCCAAAAATCATTCCCCCGAGGTGGGCAAAGTGCGCCACACCGCTATTTGCTTGAGTAAAGCCAAGGTAAAGTTCAATTACTCCGTAACCAATCACAAAGTATTTTGCTTTTATAGGAATCGGCGGAAAAAGCAGCATTAGCTGGGTATTGGGGAAATACATACCAAAAGCCAAAAGCACACCAAAAACAGCTCCCGATGCGCCCACGGTGGGAACGTTGAATAGATTATTTAGCGCAGCCATACCAGAATGCATATAGTTCTTACCCTGCAAAAATATGGCGGTACCCTCCGATTTCACCAATTCTATTTGCTCAAGCGAAAGGTTTGCCATTATCGACTTGGCCTCAATAAAATTAACCAACGAGTGCAGCACAGCAGCTCCAAGTCCGGTGAAAAAATAGTAGATAAAAAAACGCTTACTGCCCCACACCTGCTCAAGCACGCGGCCAAACATAAACAGTGCAAACATATTGAAAAACAGATGGGCTATGCCCCCATGCATAAAAATATGGGTAACAAGTTGGTATGGTTTAAACTGTGACGATTCAAAGTAAAACAACCCCAACTCGCGGTTAAGATCAATGCGCATAACACTGCTAAACATAAATGTGGCAAGCAGCATAATGGCATTGATGATAATCAAATTTTTAACCACTGGGGGAATATTGGCGAATGGAGACTGTCCGCTAAAGCTCATTATTATTGATTTTAATTTGATTTTTCATAAAGTTCAAAGATAACTATTTTTATACAACCAGCCGATTTAGATAATCGCTCTTCGTATTATTTAACGTGAGTTCGACGTAAGGAATAATCATGAATCTCCTTTAAAAATAAGCGAATAAGGTTGATAATTGTGATTATTGTTTTTATTACTAAGGTTATTTGAGTTTATAAT